>CAJWVP010000150.1 GCA_913048145.1 uncultured Rhodospirillaceae bacterium | reverse complement strand
GCGGTCCGGATGCCTGAGAGTTTCCGGGGCGGTTGCTCCTTCGGCGCCGGCGTGTCGTGGGACCGCCGAACTCTCCCGCAGCGTTAAATTGATTTCACGATAAACTAGGAAACTATCCCATGGGTGAAAAATGGGGTCAACCGGGAGTTGGATATAAAAAATCCTATGTCCCAGATAGGCTTACACTATGTTGAAGATTAGCGACGCCGACGCTCTTTGACTCGTTGATTGTACAGCAGTTGTTCGCGGTTCAACTGAAAACCCGTGTAGATCAAATAGTTCTGGCTCGATACCTTGGGAGTCAATGGCAACTCCAGTTTCACGGTTTCGCCAAAAAACTGGATCGCTGATTGATTCCCCGGAAATCGAACGGAAACCTTGAACTCTTCGCGGTAAAGAACATTCCGCTTGTGATCGGTTACGGATATGAAATAGGGCAACACCGCCTGTTTATTGATATTGGCGGGGCCGCGCTTGGCACCGAAACTAACGGTGATGGCGACTTCCATGTTTCCCGAATTGGTATCTTTGTTCACATCCGTCAGGCATTCCATCGTCAGGTCTCCGATGCGGCCGTCGATGTTGACGTCCACAAGGTCCCGACCCGTTCCTTGTCGAAAATATACAATTCGCGACGCGTCTGCGAGAATACGATAATCTGGGCATGGCAGAACGGTAGGTTTATCCCATAGGCTAGCCACCCGTTCATAAGTGTTTCCAGCGCTATTTCCTAGCGACTCACAGCCAATCAACATGATCATGGTGGCCGCAAGGCCAAGAAAACGTGAAAGCCTCAATTTTTTAGCCTTGTCCGCATACCGCTTGGTGGCGGCTGATCCCCGATGCGAATAAACGCGCGCCAGGAAAATATTTTAGGTCCAACAACAGCGCAACGCTCTCGCGTCAACAGCGTGTGTGACAAGACTGTAATGGAGTCGTTAAACTCCGGCAAGCCGGGCTAAAGTCAATTCTCGTCGATCTATAATCGGCTGGCTTTCGGATTCACCAATTTGATCAAGATTTCTGCCAATCGCACCATGACGACGGCCGGGCGCGCGAGAGGAAATGCGTCGAACCGTGCTTTCAAGCTTCGACAGTAACGCCAGCATCTGGCGGATCGTATTCCGAGTGGCGTGGACTCGGTCTCGTCAGATTTCAATCTTCACGCGCCTAATAATGCGTGTCTGAGATGACCACAAGGAAGGGCAATCTTGCCTATGCCCTTGTGTCGTCCTAAACACGCATCATGGCTGTCTACACGGAAGTTGGCGATGAGGACCTGGTCGCCTTCGTGGCCCAATACGACATCGGCGAAGCCCTGTCGGCGACGGGTATTGTCGAAGGTGTGGAAAATTCCAACTACCTGCTCAGCACCACGGTAGGTAACTTCATCCTCACGCTTTATGAAAATCGCGTCCATTCGGCCGACTTGCCGTTCTTCCTTGGTTTGAAAGAACATTTGGCGGAGAAGGGCATCGCTTGCCCCGTCCCTGTCCGGGCGCGGGACGGTGAGGTGCTGCACAAACTGAGCAATCGGCAGGCGGCCATCGTCACGTTCCTGGCGGGCATGTGGCCTCGGCGCATTCAGCCTTACCACTGCGGCGAACTGGGCCGGGCGTTGGCGCGCATGCATTTGGCCGGGGACGACTTCGCCTTGCGGCGCTCCAATGACCTGTCCGTTCAATCCTGGCGGCCCCTGTTATGCCGGAGCGCCGACCGCGCCGACGAGGTGCAGCAGGGCCTGGCCGAGGATTTGGAAACGGAGCTTGCCGCCTTGGAGTTGAACTGGCCTGATACCCTGCCGCGCGGCATCATCCACGCGGACCTGTTTCCCGACAACGTGTTTTTTCGCGGCCCTGAACTGACGGGCCTGATCGACTTCTATTTCGCCTGCACGGATATGTTTGCCTACGATATCGCTATCTGTATGAACGCCTGGTGTTTTGAGGCGGACGGCAGCTTCAACGTGACCAAGGCAAAGCGTCTTTTGACGGCTTATGGCAGGGTTCGGGACTTCTCCGACGACGAGTTGGTTGCGCTGCCCGTTCTGGCGCGAGGCGCTGCCATGCGGTTCTTGCTGACCCGTCTCTACGATTGGCTCTACACGCCGGCCGATGCGCTGGTCACCAAGAAAGACCCGCTTGAGCACTGGGAGAAGCTTCAGTTCCATCAGCGGGTCACGGGACCACAGGATTACGGGCTGGTATGACGAACGAGACGGACATCGAAATTTTCACCGATGGTGCCTGCCTGGGCAACCCAGGGCCGGGGGGCTGGGGTGTTTTGCTGCGCTGGCGCGGCACCGAGAGGGAGCTTTCCGGCGGCGAGATAGAGACCACCAACAACCGTATGGAATTGATGGCTGCCATCCAGGGGCTGGAGGTGTTGAAGCGGCCGGGCCGAGTGACCTTGACCACGGACAGTACCTACGTGAAAGACGGCATCACCAAGTGGATCTTTACCTGGAAGAAAAACGGCTGGCGTTCGGCGGCGAAGAAACCGGTCAAGAATGTGGATCTTTGGCAGCGCCTGGACGCGGCGGTTGCCGGACATGATGTCAGTTGGCGTTGGGTCAAGGGCCACGCGGGTCACGCCGAGAATGAGCGGGTTGATGATCTGGCCCGCGCCGAGGCGGAACAGATCCGCGACGGCGGCTAGGCGACGTCGTGGCCCATCCGCGCCGGCGCGGCGCGAGTTCCGGAGCCCCGTTGCGGGACTTTCGCCAGGGCAAATCCCTGCTGATGGCAGATTCGTGTCACCAGCATGAACTTCCAGAAAAAACCGCTGCCCACGGCCATCAGTCCCGCCAGGACATCCGCACCGGGGACCGCGTTGGCAATGGCGAACAAGATTCCCGGGACCGCGTAGGCGGCCCCCAGAATAATTGGTGCCAGTTGATTGATGTCGGCCATGGCCAGGGGCCCGATGCTGTTCTCTGGGCCGGACCATTTATAGGACAACAGCAGATAACCGCTGATCATCGCCAACCCGACGCCGAAGGTTGGCAAGATGCTGCCCAGGTTCGGGCTGACGTTCAGTCCAGCGGCGATTAGTGCCAGCAGCCCTAAACCTTCGAAAAGCCCAGTCGCCATTAGCATCCAGGGCACCTGTGGGGCGCGCCAGGATGGAATGCCTTTAGCCGAATAGAGAATTTGCCCCTGCGCGAATAGAAAACCGGCGGCGGCCAGTCCGGCGAGCGCAAACAGAATTGGATGGGGCCACAACAAGGATAAACCCACGGCGGGGAAGAATGCCGCCACGCAGTAGGTTTCGCGGGTCATCCAAGAGGTCTGTGGTCGAAGGAGAACCTTCAGAAAGCGGCCTTTGCGACCGAGCTTTAGGAACACGAAGAATAAGCCGATGGCCATGATCCCGGCGGCCGAGAGGTTGGCCCCCTGCAGGGAGCCTGTGTTCAAAAGGCCCATGAGGTGTGTTATCCACGCGATGATAGCGAGGCCCGACGCCATACCGCCCAAGGCGAAGTTCATGGCGGCCCGGTAGTCCCAATATCGCTGGCGCTTGCCGACCAGGGGGTTGGCTGGATTGGCGAGTGACGCGACGTCTGCGTCCGCGTCGCGGCCCGGCATGCTCTCGGGCACCTCGTAGAGATAACGGATTTGCGGGCTGGTCCCCAATTCCTCGTGCATCTGGAAGGTGTTGTTGTCGCGAACGATTCTCGAAACCTCGCTGTCCGAATCGTCGTAGTCGCCGAACTTCAAGGCCTGAGCAATACAGGACGCCACACAGGCGGGCGTTGCCTCCATGTCCTTGCCGGGCGTCAGGCCGGCCGCCAGGCCGTCGTCGATGCGTTCGATGCAGAAGGTGCATTTGTTGGCGACGCCCAATCTTTCCTCGTGGGGGCGTTGCAGTTCCTGGGCCGTGGCGCGACCCGTGTAGTAATACTCTTTCTCATGGACGATGGTTCGTGCCTGATAAGGACAGGCCACCACGCAGGACGCACAACCGATGCACATGTCGTAGTCTATGGTTACTAGGCCGTCAGAACGCTTCGCCGTGGCCCCGGACGGACAGACGGGAACGCAAGGCGGTTCGTCACAGTGTTGGCAACCCGTGACCACGAACAGGCGTTCCACATCAGGAAAGGTGCCCAACTCTACGTCGATGACCTTGCGCCATTGGACGCCAGGCGGCGTCGCATTGGCGTGTTTGCAGGCGATGGTGCAAGTTTGGCAACCGACGCAGCGATTAAGATCGACGGTCATCCCCCATCGGGTCATGCGGTGTTTCCTTCTTTGCTTCGGTGTCCACGATGCACGGCGACACGCATGAGATCTGCTCCGCTCCCGGTGCTGTCTGTGAGCGACAGGGACAGTGGGGTTACGGTATTTAGGCTGGCTAGGCCGAAATCTTTCGCGAGTGGGGTCGCCCAATGGTCGAACTGGCCGATCATCAGGACCGTATCGGGGCGGATCCCTTCGCGAAGATGGGCGCGGCCGTGGCTGATGCCGGCGGCTGACTCAATGGTGATCGGATCTCCTTCCTCGATGCCAGCTTCCCTCGCTCGGGTGCGGTTGATGATCACCCCATCGTGGCCGGAGATGTTATTCGCCATCTCCCGGATCAGAGGCAGGCCTACGTTGGCGCCCCAGGCGTATTGCATAGACCGGGACGTCACCGCCCAGAAGGGGAACTCGTCGGGATCACGACCGACCTCCGCGGCGTAGTTCTCCCAGATGTCGGGGAACCGCTCGTAACGCGGCAAGGGGTCGTACTCCGCCAGTTGATGATCCCACCAGGTGATGCCGGTTTCATGCAGGCGGCGCTTCAATTGTACGCCGTGGCGTTTGATGCGCTCTTGATAGGGAATTTCGAAACGAAGCCGCTTTTCCTTGAGGCGCGGCTGCAGATACCATTCCAGGCGTGAGAAGGGCCCCAGCATGAACCCGTGTTCCTTGAACCAGTCGATGCCGACGACGTTTCCCCCGTTGGTTAACTCGTGCGATCCGGCCTTGGCCACTGCATCCCAGATTTCCTCGCAGCCGTGTGCCTTGGTGGTGTCGAGGGAATAATCGAAACCCTCACCGGTCAGCCGCATGCCTGCCGCGCCGCGATTTATGGCGCCGTTGAATTCCTCGAGCAGGCCAACCTTCTCAGCCAGGCGCGTCGCAATAATGGTCATGTCCAGGCATTCACCGGCCGGCTCTACAGCTGGCTGGCGGATCGCCCATCCCTCGTGGTGCCATGAATTCTCGCCGGAGTTTGTCGACCCTATACGGCTTAGCTGCAGGCTCTCGATGTCGCCCGCCTCCGGCAGCAGGATATCGGCCATGTAGTTGGTCTCGTCTTGAGTGTAGGCAAAGGCAACCGTGAATGGAAACTCGGCGATGCGTGCGGCGACCTGTGGCCCGTTCCATGAGGATATCGCCGGATTAGTGCGGTAACAGATCCACATCTCAGGCAGGGTTTGGCGCGGCCAAGGGGTAGGCTGATCCTTCTGAAATAACCACGGCAGATGCGCCGGGCCCAAGGCCGCTGACCACGGTGAATTTGCCGCTAGGGGCACTAGGGTATCGTAGCCGTTGCGGACCGAGGGCTTGGCCTTCCAGCTTTGGCGGTCAGTGGGGTTGAACGGATAGTGCATGAATCCATCTTCGCCATGGGTCGCACTGTTCAGTCGGTTGTTGGCCGGCCGGTTGAGCCGCACCTTGGTGCCAAGCGTGCCGCCTGGTACTTCCAGCGCTCCGACCAAGCAGGTAAGTAGCGTGCGGCCCCACATCATGTGGTAACCGCCCCATCCGTTGTTGATTCCTTTGCCTAAAAGAATGCCAACTGGGCGCAGAGGCAGGGTTTTGCCGTCAATTTCGATAGTTTCGCCGACCCGCGCGTGAGCGACGAACTCATCGGAAATGCGGCGGATTGTGTCGGCGGGCACATCGCATTCACCCTCCGCCCACTCCGGCGTAAACGCCGCCATGTGGTCGCGCAGAAGTTCGAAGGCGGGCCGCGCGCCAATGTGCTCGTGTTCCCAGGTTTCACTATCGGGGCCGTGTTCGACCCCGGATACATTGAAGGTTCCCTCAAGCGCGGCTTCGCTGATGTCCGCATCGTAGGGCTTGGCGGTGCTATCAGCGTTGTCCCAGATCAATGGTTTTCCGTTATCTCTATCGCGCAGGTAGTAGCCATTCGGCCCCACCAGATAGGGCGAGTTGGTTTCGTCGCGCAGGAACGGGATGTCGCAGATGTTCATCCAATCGCGTTCGTGCAGGATCCGATGGATTAGGCCAAAGATGAAGGCCGGGTCTGATTTTGGTTTTATGGGGACCCATTCGGCGCTGGAGGCGCCGGTGATCGACATGTGCGGTTCCACCTGAATGCGCTTCAGGCCGCGGGAGCGAGCATTAGCCTGGCGCCATACGCCGGTGACGCCTCCAGCGGCGTCATGGTTGTGGCCGAAATTGATCAGGTAATCACAGTTCCCGGAATCGATGATCACCGTGAAGGCTCGGTGCCAGAGTTCCCCATAGAGGTGTTCTGAATGGTAGCATTTGGCGCCCTGGCCAGATCCGAATCCCATGTCCGCCTTGCCCCAGGCGGAGAGGAACGCGGGGAATGCGCCCATGTAGCGGGTCGGTGTGCCGCCGCCGCCAAAGGTTACAGCCAGCTTCGGATAACCCTCTTCGTCGAAAAGACCGCCGGCGCGCATGACGCGCATCCGCTTGGCGATGGTGTCCAGCGCTTCATCCCAGGAAATGGGCGTCCACCCCGGATCCTCGTTGCGTCCCTTTCTCGGATTAGTTCGCTTCATGGGGCGCGTGATGCGGTTGGGGTTGTAGGTTTTCTGGATCAGGCCGTAGGCCTTTACGCAAACCCGGCCCTCAGCCGGGTGCTCCTTGACGTTGAAGTTCGGTTGGATGGATTTGGCGATGCCGTCCTCAACCTCGACCATAAACAGGTCGGGGCCCACAACGCATTGGTTGCAGTAGAGGGGTACCTTGCGGGTCTTGCCACCGCCATCCGGTGCCATGAGGCTATCCTTTCAGTCGCGCGCGCTTCCCTTCCAGGCGTTCGCGCTGCTTGTCCAAGGGTACCACGAAGCGTAGGTGCTTGCCGCGTCCAACCTGCTCGATCTGGTCATGCACCTCGAATTCGAAGGCGACCTTGGGACCTCTCAATTCGGTAACCGTGATCTTGATGTTCACGTACATGCCAACCAGGGTCGGGCCCATGTGGTCGATTTCAACACGCGC
>CAJWVP010000149.1 GCA_913048145.1 uncultured Rhodospirillaceae bacterium | reverse complement strand
GCTTATTTACAAGAGTTGGGGCTAGTGATAACCTCGCTGCTGGGGAAAGTACTTTTATGGTCGAAATGAATGAAGTAGCTAATATTTTAAATAATGCTACCAATAATAGTCTTATATTATTGGATGAGGTTGGTAGAGGTACTTCTACATATGATGGTTTGTCAATCGCATGGGCAATTACTGAATTTATACATAATAGTAAAAGGTCATCTTCTAAAACATTATTTGCAACCCATTATCATGAATTAGTTGATTTGGCAAATTCTCTTGATAGAGCTTTTAATCTTAATGTAAATGTTAAAGAAATAGATGAGGAAGTTGTATTTTTAAGAAAGATTGTTGAAGGTGGAACTGATAAAAGTTATGGCATTTATGTTGCTAAGATGGCAGGCCTACCTAATGAGGTGATTTTAAGAGCAAATGAAATTTTAAGTTCATTGTCTAGCAATAACAACCAAACTAGGAATATTGCAGAGTATGATTATAAAAGGCTTAAACAATCTAATGAGTTGGAGATTAGTAAGGCATTGGTTAATGAATTATCAAAAATTGATATTAATACCCTATCTCCAATAGAGGCATTAAAAAAGATAGATGAATTAAAGAATAAATATAAGATTTAGTTAATAAATGAAATATTTTTTATCAATTATTTGTATTAGTTTTTTATTGACCGGACCAATTAATGATTCTATGAATATTAATTTGTTACCAATATCAGCACAATCAAGTGCAATGGGAGGAGTTTATATACCCTTTGATGCTAATGGAAAAATAAGTTTTTCTCATTTGTCACGATTTGATAAGATTCAAGCAAAAGATATGCCAAAACATAGAACTTTAAATCAATAGGTTAGATACCCCCAGGCCCTGAAAAAAGATCCGTCCGGCAAGTCTTGCCGGCCTCTGATCCTAGAACAGATGTCCGCCGCGGGCCGCTTTAGTCCGCAGATAGCCCTCATTGTGCTTGTTGGATGGGAAGGCATGCGTCACACGTTCGGTCACATGGACACCGCAGGCCTCCAGACCCGCCACCTTTTGCGGGTTGTTGGACATCAAATTGACCCTGTTGAAGCCAAGAATCTGAAGCATACGCGCCGCTGGAAGGAAAACCCGCTCATCGGCGTCGAAACCAAGTTGCTCATTGGCGTCGATAGTATCGAAGCCGTCGTCTTGTAGTGTGTAAGCACGAAGTTTGTTAACGAGGCCAATGCCACGGCCCTCTTGGGCCAGGTATAAGAGAACGCCGGCGCCGGCGGCTGAAATCTCGGCGATGGCGCCGCGCAATTGATCGCCGCAATCGCAACGCAGGGAGCCCAGGAGGTCGCCGGTAAAGCATTCGGAGTGTATGCGGGTCAGCACAGGTTCCGTGGGGTTGGGTGATCCGATTATGATGGCCAAATGCTCGATCCCGCCATCCTGGGGCCGGAAGGCGGCAATGCGCGTGTCTTCAGCATCCACAAGTGGCACACGCGCCTCGCTTACCAGGCGTAGCGAACGCGCAGCTGTGCGCTCGTACTGAAAGATGTCCCCTGCATCGATGAGCACCGTATCGTGGCGCAGTGCCCAGCGCGCGAGGTCCTCGGCGTCAGGGGACTCAATTGGCGCCGTGACTGCGGACGGTAACAGGCGTGCCAGCTTGGTCAGGATTACCGCCGCGCTCTCGCCGTCATAGGTCGTGGCGTTCCGACTGGAGACCCTTAGAGCGCCAAGATCGAAGTCGGCCAAAGGATCCGCGATGGCCTGCGCCGTTTCGATGCTAAGCGGCGGCTCCGTCAATAATGTTACTGTCTTGCCTTTTGGTTCGCCTAGGCCCAATACGACGGCGCGGCGCGCAGTTATCGTTAAGGCTGGCGTGCCCCCCGAGATGGCCGCTAGGGCGCGAAAACTATCCGCATCTAGACCTTCGGCCGCCTGGGCTATCACAGCGGCGCCATTGGCACCGCGAATGGCGACAAACCGGCCGCGGCGAATCTCCGACATGGCGCGATCGACGCCGAGCAGGGAAACCGTTTCTCGGGACGCTGGAACATCAACCAGATTGAGGTCTAAATTTGATTTCTTTTCGTTCACGTTGCTACGCTGTCTGGTCCATATGTAACTACGCCTATTTTCAGACTTATAGGATGATGATATGGATACGGTTTCAAGCTAGCTGACCGGACATAGACCAAAGTCATGTTAACCTCTGGGGGCTGAATAGAGAGCAAAACATGACCAACGGCAAACAGATTCTAATTATCGACGACGATACGGTCCTTGTCGAAATGCTCTCGGAACAATTGCGGTTACACGAAGAGTTTGCCACGGTCAGCGCCGCGTCGGGGGCCGAAGCCCTGGAGCTCTCGAAGAAGGATTACTACGACGTCATTATCTTGGATGTTGGTCTGCCAGACATGGACGGACGCGGGGTGTGCCGCCTCATGCGCCGCAATGGCGTTCGATCGCCGATCATCATGCTCATGGGTGTCGATGCGGATGCGGATACGATCCCGGGTCTTGACGCTGGCGCCAATGACTACATCACCAAGCCGTTCCGTCTGAGCGTGCTGCTGGCGCGGCTTCGAGCGCACATTCGCGATCACGAGCAAAGCGATGACGCCATATTCACCATTGGGCCTTACACCTTCCAGCCCGCCAATAAGCTTTTGCTGAACACGGTGGAGAATAAAACGTTACGGCTGACCGACAAAGAGACGGCCATCCTCAAGTATCTTTACCGCGCCGGCGACCGGATCGTTGGCCGCGATGCGCTTTTGGATGAGGTCTGGGGCTACAACGCCGACGTCACCACGCATACGCTGGAAACCCATGTCTATCGGTTGCGCCAGAAGATCGAGTACGATCCGTCTAGTGCGCAAATCCTGGTAACGGTGCCCGGCGGGTACCGCCTAGTCCTTTAGGCGCGTTGGCCGCGTCCCAGACTTCGGCCCAGTAGACCTACCACGTAAACAGGGGTTCATCATCCGGATGTTTTAGGCGAACGGCGTCGGCCCTGCCGCCGGCCGGGATGAGATTGTTTGCACTCAATTATGCAGTGCCCGCTAAGGTGGTAGTGATCCGCCAGGGCTCCACAATAGAACCCAAAAGTAGTGGGGGGGGGCTATCTACAGGACTGGCGACGCACTGCGATCCGTCCGCTCCTACCAGAGGATAAAGTTGAAGCACGGAATAAATCCAGCAGTCCTCTTTACGAAATTATAAGATTGATTCTGCCACGACCCAGCCCGATTTCGAAAGATTAAGTTTTTAACAACAATTAGTTAGATTCTTGTAAGGGATCATGCATTTCAAAATAAAACAAATCTGGATCGAGCTTGATTCCGAATTCCGGACCCAGCAGCGACACGGTCGTCTTGATCCCCTGCGCGTCAGTGACTATCCATTTCCGCAGCTCCAAGGGTTTGTCGCTGAAGACCATCATGATACCTCCCTCCAGAGGATCCTTGGCGTGGACTAGAGAGATGCGAATCACACCGGGCGACCGGCTGAAGCCGGTCACCAACAAGTCCTCCGAGGACAAGGAGAGATCTTCGCGCAAGATCAATTCTGCTGGAGTAAGCTGCAGCAAGACGGTGGTTGCGTGCTCAAGCTCCCGATCGACATAAATCAAGTTGATCCCGTCGGCGATGATCATTGTCGGGTTGGGCGGGTCGTACTCGAGGCGCATGCGCCCAGGCCGTTGAATGTGGAGCATGCCTTCCGCATAGGAGCCGTCGGATGCCACTTGAAGAATGCGCGCCCGGACCGTCCGGCTGGTGTTGAGGTGTTGTTCAATGCGGATAATGTCAGCGACATCCTGTTTGGACAGCTTGAGGGTGCGTGCAATAATCGCTTCGGCGGGCGTGCTAAGAATGAACCAGGCCAATACGGCCAGGGTCCAACGGCAAGCGTATTGTCGAAACTGGATCATGTTGGATATTTAACGAATGGAACGGGCGGGGTAAACCCAGTGCGCGGACTCAATGGGACCCGACCAGCACTTCGCGGCGCCCAACGCGGTTTGCCGGGCTGATGACACCCTCTTTTTCCATCTGCTCGATAATCCGCGCGGCGCGGTTGTAGCCGATTTGCAGGTGGCGCTGAATAAAGCTGGTTGAGGCCTTGCCTTCTCTAGCGACGATAGAGACCGCCTCATCATAGAGTGCGTCGGCGCTGTTCGATTTATCACCGGTGGCTTCTGGACCGATCGGGGCGTTATCGTCAATCGTTACTTCCTCTAGGTAGGTGGGCATTCCCTGGTCCTTCAGGTGAGAGACGATCAGTTCCACCTCGTCGTCGGATACGAACGGGCCGTGGACCCTGGTGATCCGCCCACCTCCGGCCATGTAAAGCATATCGCCCTGACCTAGAAGCTGTTCGGCGCCCTGTTCGCCCAGGATCGTCCGGCTGTCGATCTTCGAAGTGACTTGGAAGCTGACGCGGGTTGGGAAATTTGCCTTCACGGTGCCCGTGATCACGTCGACGGACGGGCGCTGGGTCGCCATGATGAGATGAATGCCGGCTGCCCTCGCCATTTGTGCGAGACGTTGGATGGCTGCTTCAACGTCCTTCCCGGCAACTAGCATGAGGTCGGCCATCTCGTCGACAACGACGACAATGAACGGCAGTGTCTCCATGGGCAGAGGCTGGTCGACGATGATGGGCTTGCCGTTCTCGTCAAATCCGGTCTGCACTTGGCGAGTTAGGGCTTCACCTCTCTTGAGTGCTTCTTCAATGCGGGCATTATAGCCGGCGATGTTGCGCACGCCGAGTTGTGACATGTTGCGGTAGCGGTCTTCCATCTCGCGTACTGCCCATTTCAAGGCGACAACGGCCTTCGATGGGTCGGTCACCACCGGGGACAGTAGATGGGGAATGTTGTCGTAGACGGAGAGCTCAAGCATCTTTGGGTCGATCATGATCAACCGGCACTCATTGGGGCTGAGGCTATACAGGAGGGACAGGATCATGGTGTTCATGGCTACCGATTTGCCCGAACCGGTGGTTCCCGCAATCAGCAGGTGTGGCATACGCGCGAGATCGACAACCACGGCTGCGCCGCTGATATCTTTTCCAAGCGCGAGGGGAAGCTTTGATTTGGAAAGCTCGAAATCGGTAGAGGCCAGAAGCTCGCGCAGGCAGACCATTTCGCGCCCCACGTTTGGGAGCTCAATGCCGATGACGTTGCGGCCCGGCACGACCGCGACACGGACTGATACGGCACTCATGGAGCGCGCGATGTCGTCGGAAAGGCCGATCACCCGGGAAGTCTTGGTTCCCGGCGCAGGTTCTAGTTCATAAAGTGTCACTACCGGTCCTGGACGGACTTTGACGATCTCGCCTTTGATGCCGAAATCTTGCAGGACCGTGGCGAGGAACTTAGCGTTCTGCTCGAGGGCATCCTTGTTGACGGCCTCCCGGTCTGCTTTGACGATCGGTGCTTCCAGAAGATCAAGAGGTGGCGGTGCGTATGTGTTGTGGTCTGGTTCCAGGTCAAGCTTGCGCTGCCGCGCGGCTTGGGCCTTTTTGCCAGTCTTCGGTTTTGGTTTGCGTGGCGCCACGAGGCCGGTGCGCGCCGGCGTATCCTCCGCAGGCATCTCTCCGCCGACCGGGATCCGCACGGCGATGTCCTCCGGGTCATGATCGTCAGGGTCATCGTCATCGGTGGACGCCGTCAGCGACTCCGCTGATTTTTGCCTTTTGATGGTTTCCAGCTTGTGGCGACTCCAGGCTGGCACTATGAGAAACGCCTCGCAGCTTTTCTTGAAGCCATGGCCCAGTAGCAGAACGCCAGCTCCGATGGCCGAGCCCGAGGCCTGCCACTCCCGCCAGGTCAAACCGAGTCCAAAAATCCAAAAAAGCACGGCCATGAACGCTGCGGCAATGCCGATCTGCAGGCCACCGTGTGGCCAGCCGGTGGCAGCTAAAAAGCTAATGGAACGATCGTGGATTAACGTACCAGCTACGCCCCCCATGTGGGTTGGTAGAGGCCAATCGTCAGCAACTGGCAAACTGCTGAACCCAATCCCGGCAGTAAAAGTTGCAACGATCAAGGCGACGCCGCGCCAGCCGACGAGGGAAAGGCGCTGCTTTCGGATGATTCGCCAGGACCACCCGAGCAGACCAATAATGAAAAGGTAGGCAGCGTATCCGAAAGACTGAACGAGGATGTCGGCAATCGTGGCCCCTGAGTGGCCCAGAAGATTGGCCGGCGCAAGATTTGTCGCACTATTCAAGGAAGGATCGTCGGGTTGGTAAGAGATAACGGCAACCAAGAAAAAAGTGGCAACGAGCGCCAGCGCAACGCCACAGAACTCGGACATACGATCACTGAGAAATGTCCGTGCGCTGGCTGGCAGAATGGCGGTCACCTGATCACCAGCCGCCCCCGAGCGGTTGGTAGAATCAAAGAATTTAAAAGATAAACTCATCATATCAGATTAGGCACCGAACCTAAACAAGCCCTTAACGGAACAGGCCGGAGAATCGGGTTCTCCGGCCTGTCCGCGGTGGTACCGGCATGTCAGGGGAACCGCCGGTACGGGAGGGAGAGGTTTTACAAGGTTCGAGATCCAGCCCCGAACTCCGGATAGGCCTCCATGCCACATTCGGCCTTATCGAGGCCCAGAACCTCATCCTCTTCTTCGATTCGGATACCGACCGTCATCTTCAGAATGAACCAGACGATAGCGCTGACCACTGAGACAAATGCCCCGATGGCGACGATGCCGATAAGCTGGGTGACGACGGAGCCTGCCCCGAAGATGCCGACGCACAGTGTGCCCCAGATCCCAGCGACTAGGTGGGCGGAGATGGCGCCGACTACGTCGTCGATCTTCATCTTATCGATCATGGGCACCGCGACCACAACCAGGGCGCCACCAACCCCGCCGACAATGAGTGCGATAAAGTGGTTCTGTAGATCTGGTCCTGCGGTAATCGCCACCAGGCCGCCGATTGCGCCGTTCAAGGCTAGCGAGACATCGACCTTGCCATACATGAGCTGCGCCAGGACCATCGACACGACCACGCCGGCGGCGGCGGCTAGATTGGTATTTACGTAAACAATCGACATGGCGGTCGCGTCAAGCGCGCCGCCGAGCGCGAGCTGGGAGCCGCCGTTGAAGCCGAACCAGCCGAACCAAAGGATGAACGTGCCTAACGTCGCCAATGGAATGTTGGCGCCAGGAAGCGCCCGAACGCTGCCGTCGGGTCCATACTTGCCGTGCCG
>CAJWVP010000148.1 GCA_913048145.1 uncultured Rhodospirillaceae bacterium | reverse complement strand
CAACCCGCTTCACTCGATTGATAAACAAATCGCCGAGGTCCTGCTACTACATAAGAATATAACGCCCAACCAGGCCCACACCCGCGTGTTGGAGCTCCTCACCCTGGTCGGCCTGAAGAGCGCCACGGAACGCCTGACCGCGCTGCCACACGAGTTCTCCGGCGGGCAGCAGCAACGTGTGATGATCGCCATGGCCTTGGCCAACGACCCCGAGCTCCTGATTGCCGATGAACCGACCACGGCCCTGGACGTCACGGTCCAGGCACAGGTCTTGAAGCTCATGGGTGACATCCAGAAACGCCTCAGCATGTCCATGCTGTTCATCACCCATGATCTGGGGGTCGTCCGGAGCATGGCCGACCGGGTCTGCGTCATGAACGACGGCCTCATTGTGGAGCAGGGCCCCACGGAACAGATCTTCGAACGGCCCGAACACGACTACACTAAGCACCTACTGGCTGCCGAACCAAAGGGAAAACCCGGCCCCGTCCCCGGCGACGCGCCTTCGGTCATGAAGGGCGACGACGTGAAGGTCTGGTTCCCTATCAAGAGAGGCGTTTTGCGTCAGATAGTCGGCCACGTGAAGGCCGTGGACGGCATCTCCATTGACGTGAAGCAGGGCCAGACCCTAGGCGTGGTGGGCGAATCGGGTTCCGGCAAATCGACCCTCGGCCGCGCCCTCATTCGGCTCGAACGGTCGGAGGGTAGCATCACCTTCCATGGCCGCGACATCCAGGGCCTTCAACTCAAGGAACTCCGCCCCTTGCGGCGCGAAATGCAGATCGTATTCCAGGACCCATATGGCTCCTTGAGTCCTCGCCTCTCGGTTGGCCAGATCGTTGAAGAAGGCCTTTTGGTCCACGGCCTCGGCGGCACCTATGAAGAGCGGCGTGCGCTCATCGGTGAAGCCCTTCGGGAAGTCGACTTAGAACCCGAGATGCAGGAACGCTACCCTCACGAATTCTCCGGCGGCCAACGTCAGCGCATCGCCATCGCTCGAGCCTTGGTCCTAAAGCCCAAGTTCATCGTCCTGGACGAGCCCACTTCGGCCCTCGACATGTCGGTCCAGGCGCAAATCGTCGAGCTCTTGCGCGACCTGCAGCAAAAGCACGACCTCGCCTACATGTTCATCAGCCACGACCTGAAGGTCGTCCGAGCCGTCAGCCACGAAATCATCGTCATGAAGGAAGGCCGCATGGTCGAGGCTGGCCCGGCGGCCCAGGTCATCGACAACCCAAAAGAGCCCTACACCCAGGCCCTCATGGCCGCGGCGTTCAAGATGGAGGCAGATGAGAGTGGAGTGGTACAGATGTGAGGGCAAATCGCCGAAACCACTCATCTCAAGCCTCTGATATTCAGTTAACTTCTAGGACAAGCGGCAAAACGCGTGTCTTTATTGATCCCTACAAATTGTTTCGACCAGACGTTGCCCAACCTAGGCACATTCGATAGGACTGAGGCTATCGTATTTCCATCATTGACCCAGCCGACCCGGGAGCCTCATCCATGAAAATCATGTTCGTCTCTGAAGAGGACCGCGCCGAAGATTGGCGAAACGAGATGAGGAAGCATTTCCCCGAGATGACGTTCCTGGTCTGGCCGGATGACAGCGGGATCGATCTGGATAGCGTCGATTATTGCTTGGCCTGGAAACCGCAGCTTAATGTGCTCTCGCGCCTGCCGGGGCTGAAGTACGTACAATCCTTGGGCGCCGGTGTCGACGGGTTGTTAATGGATCCGCATCTACCCACCCACATTCCCATATCGCGTATGGTCGACCGCTCGCTTGTACAGGGAATGACCGAATACATCCTCTACAACGTGATCCACTACCATCGGAAGATGGGCGACTACGCAGCGCAGCAGGCTGCGGGGACGTGGAAGGCGCTCCGGCAGGTAGACCCGCGCAACCGACGCATCGGCATCATGGGCCTGGGCGAGTTGGGTCGCGACGCGGCGGAGAAAATGTTACCGCTAGAGTTCGATATCAGGTCATGGAGCCGATCGCCCAAGGACATGGCTGGCGTAACCAGTTATCACGGGAATGACGGCTTCGATGCCTTCCTGGCGGGGACGGATATCCTGATATGCCTCCTGCCCCTGACCGACGCGACGCGGAAGATCATCAACGCGGACAACCTGGCGAAGCTACCGGAAGGTGCCGTGGTCATAAACTGCGCGCGAGGTGGGCACGTAGTGGATGACGACCTGTTGGCGGCGCTGGACGTAGGCCACATCGCCGGGGCCTGCCTAGATGTGTTCAATGAAGAGCCGTTGCCAGCGGGCCACCCCTACTGGACGCACTCCAAGGTGCGCATGACGCCGCATACGGCAAGCCTCACCGACGCACATTCCGCGGCAGAATACGTGGCTGAAAACATCCGCCGGGTCGAGCGGGGCGAGGCGCCCCTGAACATTGTCGATTTGGAGGCCGGGTATTGAGTACCTCTAGATGGGTGCTGGACGAATCGGCGCAGGCTCAAGTCACGGACCTCCTGATCGGCCTGATTCAGCGTGAAAGCCCCGACCCACCGGGGAACGAGGCCCAGGTGGCAGGATTTCTGGCCAGGTGGCTCCGCGATCACGGCTTTGATGTGGAAACGGACGAATTCGCACCCGACCGGATCAACGTTTTGGCGCGCATGGTCGGCGGCGCGAAGCCGGCACTGATCTTTTCCGCCCACACGGATACCATGCCGGTTGGCTCCAACGAGGGCAGTGGCGCCTGGAACCATGATCCCTTTGGGGCGAACGTTGTGGACGGCAAGCTTTATGGCCGGGGGGCGGCCGACATGAAATCGGGCCTGGCCGCCATGGTGGCAGCGGCGCTGAAGCTCAAGGCAAGCGGGCGGGCTTTGGGAGGAGATTTAATCCTGGCCTTCTCGGCCGGCGAAAGCTCCAGCTGCCTCGGTGCGAAACGCATGATCGAACGGGGCAACCTCAAGGGCGCGGGGGCCCTGTTGGTGAGCGAACCGTCGTCGCTCGATCTACTGATCGCGGAGACGGGCGCACTCTGGTTGGACATCACGGCCACGGGGACGCCCGGCCACGCGTCTGCCGGCGGGGGAGAAAACGCCATCCTGAAGCTGATGGATTTCTTGGACGCCGTGCGCGACAATCCCTTCGCAGACCAAACGCATCCCTTATTGGGGGCAGCGTCGCTGGCCATCAACACTATCGATGGCGGCAGCGCCGTCAATCTGACACCCGATACGGCGCGCGCCGCGCTGGATATCCGAACAGTGCCGGGCATGACGACGAATGGTGTGTTGACCGCCCTCCACGCGCTGGGCGGACCTGGGATCGCCATCGCGGTTCGGGACGACAAGCCGCCGGTGGTCGCCGATGCGGATGACCCGTTCATAGCCACGTGCCAGGCGGCGGTCAGCAATGTGTGCGGTGCGGCAAAGGCGTGGGGAGGGGTCAGCTACTTTTCCGACTCCTGCGTGCTCGCCCCAGCGCTGGGCGTTCCTCGGGCAATCATTGGTCCGGGCGAACTAGGCATGAGTGGGCAGCGCAATGAGTGGGTGGCGCTGGACGCACTCTATGACGCAGCGGCAATCTTCGGGGAAATCGCTTCTGTCTATTTGGGTGACTAACGCCGCTCAGGCGAGCCCATAGGCCACCGTCAACAGGAAGCCACCCAGCAAAAGCCTGTAGACCGCAAAGATGGTAAAGGTTGCGCGTCGCAGCCAGACCATCATCAAGGCGATGGCAATGAGCGCCATAACCATTGAAAGTCCGCCGGCAATGAACGCGTCCGCCGTCATCTGCGCATCGCCCATCTGCCAAAGCTCGAAGCCCTTCAAGGTGCCCGCCCCGGCGATGGCCGGAATGCCCAGCAGCATCGCGAACCGCGCTGCCTCCTGGCGTTCCATGCCCATCATGCGGGCCATTGTCATACAGATGCCAGACCGGCTGGTGCCCGGGATCAGAGCGAGGACCTGGACAATGCCGATGACCACCGCGTCGCCGACGCGCAGGTGTTCGATCCGCCTGAGCGTCATCCCGAACTGATCGGTGATCAGGAGCAAGAGGCCGAACCCGAAGGTTGTCCAGCCGATTACCTTGAGGCTACGGAATCCGTCTGGATAGTAGTGGTTGAGCGCCAACCCCGCGGCGATTACCGGAATGGTGCCGACGATCAACAGACCCGCTAGGTTTGCGCCTGGGTCTTTTCGGCCACGCAACAAGCGACCCAGGCTCATGATTATGCCAAAGACATCGCGCCAGAAATAGACGATCACGGCGAACAGCGTACCAACGTGAACCGCCACATCCAGCATGAGACCGTGATCGGGCACATCCATAAACAGCGGCACCAGCACCAAGTGGCCAGATGAGCTGACCGGTAGAAATTCCATAACCCCCTGAACTACCGCCAAAACTATCAGATGCACGACATCCAAGACTTGAACTCCCCTGAACCTTGGTGTCTTATATCAACCTTGCCTGCCCAGCCCAAGTCCGAAACTGGACTAAGGCATTCAACTCGATGAGTTGGATTGATATTTAGATCCGTTTCGAGACAAAAATGTCTCTGGAAAATACGGGCGAGTCTTGATATCTAAACAGATTACCAAAAGCAAGGGACAAGCGATCTATGCGCCAACAGGATTGGCCATCGCGGGCGGGTCTGCCCCAAAAGCAAGGGCTATATGACCCGTCGAACGAGCATGATAATTGCGGGCTCGGCTTCATCGCGGACATCAAAAACCGCAAGAGCCACGATATCGTCCGCCAGGGCATCGAGATTCTGGTTAATCTTGACCACCGGGGCGCTATCGGCGCCGACCCCTTGTGCGGTGATGGCGCTGGCATCCTAACGCAGATTCCCGACGCTCTCTTCCGAGGAGAATCAGAAAATCTGGGTTTTACCCTGCCCGCCGCAGGCGATTACGCCGTCGGCATGGCGTTCCTACCGAGAGGTAGCCGCGCGATGAATGTCTGCGTCGAAGCTATCGAGCGTACCGTCAGTATAGAGGGGCAAGAAGTTTTGGGCTGGCGCGATGTGCCGGTGGACAACAAATGGCTTGGCGAGAGCGTAAAGCCCATGGAACCTATGATCCGGCAAATCTTTGTTGGCCGAGGCAAAAATTGCCCCGACACGGATGCTTTTGAGCGCAAACTTTACGTTATCCGCAAACAGGCCCACCACCTCGTTTGGGACGACGATCTCGAGGGTATCGCCCAATTCTACATGCCATCCATGTCGGCCCGGACCATCTGCTACAAGGGCATGATGCTAGCGCCGAACGTGGACAAGTACTTCCTCGACCTCAGCGACGAACGCTACCAGACAGCGCTGGCCCTAGTGCACCAGCGGTTCTCCACCAACACCTTTCCATCTTGGGCATTGGCGCAGCCGTTCCGTTATCTCTGCCATAACGGTGAGATCAACACTGTGCGTGGCAACATCAATTGGATGGCGGCCCGACGCCACTCTATGAAGTCGGAGCTCTTGGGCGACGATCTGGAAAAGCTCTGGCCACTGATTGGCGATGGAGCGTCCGACACTGCGACCTTCGATAATGCCCTCGAACTACTTCTGGCCGGCGGCTACTCAATGGCGCACGCCATGATGATGATGATCCCCGAAGCATGGGACGGCCACCCCTTGATGGACGACCGACGGCGAGCCTTCTATGAATATCATGCCGCTGTCATGGAGCCCTGGGACGGCCCAGCAGCCATTGCCTTCACCGATGGAAAACAGATCGGCGCAACACTCGACCGCAACGGGCTTCGCCCTGCGCGCTACATCGTCACCGCCGACGACAAGCTGGTGCTAGGCTCCGAGGTCGGCGTCCTGCCATTCGCTGAAAAGGACATCGTCGAGAAGTGGCGTCTACAGCCCGGCAAGATGCTATTGTTGGACCTGGAGCAAGGTCGCATCGTCGACGACGAGGAACTGAAGGATACGCTGGCCAGGGCAAAGCCCTATCAGGACTGGCTGGATACCACGCAGATTCGTATCGAGGACCTACCCGAAGAAGTGGCGGCCATGCCGCCAGACCGCCAGACGTTGTTGGATAAGCAGCAGGCGTTCGGATACACACAGGAGGACATCAAGTTCTTCCTCGCTCCTATGGCTGTTAGCGGCCAGGACCCTATTGGCTCTATGGGTCGCGACATTCCGCCGGCGGTGCTTTCGGGAAAGCCGAAGATGCTTTACGACTACTTCCATCAGAACTTTGCCCAGGTGACGAACCCACCAATCGACCCAATCCGCGAAGAATCCGTAATGTCCCTGATCTCCTTGATTGGGCCCCGGCCGAACCTGTTGGATCTGGAAACGGGGGGCGCCCACAAGCGCTTGGAGGTCAGTCAGCCGATCCTATCAAATAACGACCTGGAGAAAATCCGACACATCGAGAACCTCCTAGACTCCGCCTTTAAGACCTTCACTGCCGACATCTGCTATCAGGTGGCGAACGGTCCGGAAGGCATGGAAGCTGCGCTTGAAAACTTGTGCGCGCGCGCCACCCGCGCCGTCAACCAGGGTCACAACATCTTGATCCTGTCGGACAGAAGCGTTAATGCTGACAGAGTAGCTATTCCAGCCCTGTTGGCCACCGCGGCGGTGCACCACCATCTGATCCGCGAGGGCTTGCGCACCGAGGTCGGTCTAGTCATAGAAACCGGCGAAGTCCGTAAGGTGCATGACTTCTGCCTGCTAGCGGGCTACGGCGCGGAAGCCATCAACCCCTATCTCGCATTTGATACGCTGACGTCGCTTCGTCGCGATCTGGATGAAGATTTAAGTGTCGACGACATCCACACCCGCTACGTGAAGGCCGTGGGCAAGGGCATGCTCAAAGTGATGTCGAAGATGGGCATCTCAACATACCAGTCCTACTGCGGCGCCCAGATTTTCGACGCGGTTGGACTGTCGAGTGCCTTCGTTGATGCCTATTTCACCAAGACCGCGACGATGATCGAGGGTCTGGGTTTAGCCGAGATCGCCAAGGAGACGGTGCGCCGTCATGCCGGCGCCTTTGGCCCCGATCCGGTTTTGGCGAACGCGCTGGACGTGGGCGGTGAATATGCCTTCCGGCTGCGCGGCGAAGAACATGTATGGAACCCGGAAACTATCGGCACGCTGCAGCATTCGGTTCGATCGGGAAATTACAACGGTTTCAAGGCCTTCACCAACAAGATCAACGACCAAGATGAGAAACTGAAGAATCTGCGCGGTCTATTCCGCCTCAAGCGTGCCGGCGTGCCCTTGCCGTTG
>CAJWVP010000147.1 GCA_913048145.1 uncultured Rhodospirillaceae bacterium | reverse complement strand
TCGCATCGCCGAAACCGTCGACGGCACGCCCATTGAATGGCGGCGCAGTCGCTGCAACACCCGAAATCATCAGTACCTCAGTGAAATACTGAAATAATTGATTACTTGGCAAGGATACAGGAAAGCGCCCAACCGGTCAGGGGGGGGGCCGGTTGGGCGCTGTGCGGTGCAACAATGTTCCAGGCACAGGGGAGGTGCGCGTCAAACTAGGTTACACACTTCATGTACGTAGGCGTTAATGCTTCGGATCACAGGTCCGTTCAAGGGTCCGTTGGCTCTTGAGGTTTCTCGCCAGAGCGGCGCATTATGCAACCGTTGCAACCACGCACCCGTTAACAAAGAGATCCTAATGCCTTTTGATTGTCCTATCGTGCCCCGCCGCAGTTTCATCTTCGCGCCGGGCCTGAAACCCGAGATGTACCCGAAAGCGCTCGCATCCGGCGCCGATATCGTCTGTGTCGAGTTGGAGGACGGCATCGCGCCAAAAGATAAGGACGCGGCGCGCGCCAACGCGTTGGCGCTGTTCGCCGAACCCCAGGCCGACGACAACGTCGAACGCATTGTCCGCGTCAACTGCCTGCGATCGGCCTTCGGCATCAAAGATGTGCAGGCGGTCCTTAATACGGATACTCCGCCACCGGCGCTCATGCTACCGAAGGTCATGACCCCGGATGAAGTGATCTGGCTTGATGACCTCCTAACAGAGCGCGGACACGAAACGCGGCTTCACATCATTATCGAAACTAATGCAGGCCTAGAAGCGGTCCATGACATCGCCCGATCTAGCCCGCGCATCGACGCCTTGTTCTTCGGCGGCGTCGACATGGCGGCGGAGCTGCGCTGCCAGAATGATTGGGAACCCCTGCTCTACGCGCGTTCCCGCGTGGTCCACGCCGCCGCTGGGGTCGGCATCGACGCCATCGATGTGCCATTCCTTGATCTGGAGGACCCGCACGGTATGACCCGGGAAGCGGAACTGGTTCGGGACCTGGGCTTTAGTGGAAAGGGCGCGATCCACCCGAAACAGATTGCTATTCTAAACGACGTCTTCACCCCAAGCGCCGAGAAGGTCGCTCACGCCAAACGGGTGACAGCGGCCTTTGCAGAAGCCGACACGGGTCTCGTCGTCATCGACGGCAAGCTGATTGAAAAACCGGTGCTCCGCGAAATGCAGCGGATACTGGCCGTGGCCGCCCGGATCGGAGCCTAGCGCGCCGCGGCTAGACGCCGCTGACGAAGCGACAACACCGCGTCGCCGCCATCACTGGCCAGCTTATACGGCTTTGCCACAACAATACGGGAATTACCGGCGCAACCCCGGATGCGGGCTGGAAATTCAAGGGTCACGACTACCTTCAGGACCCTATGCACGAACTGGACGACCAGAGGGCTTCCAACACCTAAACCGCCTCCGCTGCGTCCAACATAACCTGCGCCAGGATCTGGGTGCCCGCCGCCAAATCCTCTGGCGTCGCGTCTTCTCGTTCCGTGTGGCTGACGCCATCCTTGCACGGCACGAAGATCATTGCCGTCGGCGCAACCTCTGCGATCTTGCAGGCGTCATGACCAGCGCCCGAGAACATGTCCCGGCACGGCAAACCCCAGCGCGCAGCTGCTTCACGGATGGATTGCACGAGTTCCGCGTCGAACGTGGCTACCGCGGAGTAATTGGTTTCCAAGACGTCCAAATCCAGGCCCATATTGGCGGCAATGCCTTCGCAGACGGCGATCATCTCCGCCTTCACGGCGGCCAGGGTATCCGCGTCAGGATGGCGACTGTCGATAGTGAAAACCGTTTGGCCGGGGATGGTGTTGCGGGAGTTCGGTCGCACCCGCACGTGACCCACCGTGATGACTGGCCAGGGCTCGTGGTTGAAGGCCACCGCGTTCAGCGCATCGGCCATGCGGGCCGCGCCCAGAAACGCGTCCTTGCGGAGATTCATGGGCAGAGTGCCGGCGTGCCCCTCTTCACCGGTGACGGTGATCTGGAAAGCACGTTGACCCTGAGCGCCCAGGACCACCCCCACCGGCAACCCCTCGTTCTCCAGTATCGGCCCCTGCTCGATGTGATTCTCGAAATAGGCCTTGATAGGAAAGCCACCGCAGGGCTCAGGCCCAGCATAGCCAATACGCACCAGTTCATCGCCAAACCGGATACCGTCAGGATCGACGCCGTCGAGCACATCTGCTTCCGGGCGCAGGCCGGCAAACACAGCAGAGCCCATGGTCTTGGTGGTGAACCGGCAGCCTTCCTCATCCGTCCAGATAACGATGTCCACGGGATGCCGGGTGCGAATGTGGGCATCATTAAGTGCCCGGACCACCTCAAGTCCTGCCAGCACCCCATAGGCGCCGTCGAAACGGCCACCAAGGGGCTGCGTGTCCAAATGGCTGCCGGTCATGACCGGCGGCAGGTCCAGTTCCGCGCCGAGACGGCGCATGAAGATGTTGCCTACCCTATCGACGCGCACGTGACAGCCGGCATTCTTCGCCCATGAGACGAACAGATCGCGGGATATCTTATCCTCGTCGCTGAGAGACAGACGACAGACGCCGCCGCCGGGCGTGGCCCCGATCTTCGCCATTTCCATGTGGGATTGCCATTGCCGTTCCCCATCAATGCGGGGGGCCGTCACATCACTCATGCACTTTGCTCCTCAACCCAACGCGCCACGCGAATCAAATCCGCGTCCTTTCCTCGCTTACCGATCACCTGAACACCAATGGGCATGCCGTTCGGCCCCTTGAGAAGCGGCAACGAAATGGTTGGCAAACCGGTCAACGTCCAAATTCTCTGAAACGCGGCGTTGCCGGTGGATTCAAGCCCCATGGGCGCCTCGCCTGGCGCCGCCGCGGTAATCAACGCGTCGTAGTGCTCGAACAGGCCATCCAGGGCGGCAATCAAGGAATCGGTCAACTCCCGCGCCGCAATATAGTCCGCTGCCGAAATGTCACGTCCGGCAATGACCCGGCGCACGGTTTCCGCCTGCAGCTGATTCTCGTAATTATCGACGTATTCGCGAAGGTTCATCCATACGTTCGCATTCATGATCGTCGCCTGAGCGTCCAAGGCGTCATCGAATATGCCCGCCAAGGTCACCTCGGGAATATCGATTAGGCCATCGACGTATGCGCCAAACAATTGATCCATGTAGGGTTCGGCGAACGCCCAGGGCGGACCCTTGACGAAGGCCAATCGTGGCGGCGTCTCTTCCGTTTCCGCCACGGCCTCCACCAACCGCGCGCCGGGATGGGCGCGCATGTCAAAATCACCCACGTCACGGACCATCAAGACGTCTCCAGCCATGGCCACGTCCTTGAGGCTGCGGGCATAGACGCCAAGATGATCAAGTTCGCGGGCCAGAATGAACACTCCGTGACGCGAGATGCTGCCATAGGTGGGCTTGTAGCCGTGGACGCCACAAAAGGACGCGGGCCGCAGCATGGACCCGCCCGTCTGAGACCCAAGGGCGAGAGGCACCATGAAATCTGCTACCCCAGCACCGGAACCGCTCGACGATCCGCCCGGTGTGCGCGCTGGATCATGGGGATTAAGGGTCCCGCGCTGCCCGGTCATGGCAAACTCCGTGGTTACCGTCTTGCCCAGGATCACCGCCCCGGCCGCCCGTAATAGGGCCGCCGACGTGGCGTCACGGGTCGGCCGGCGCCCCTTGAAGTGATCAGAGCCGTTTTCCGTCGGCATGTCGGCCGTGTCGATGATGTCCTTCAGCCCGACCGGCACGCCATGCAGCAGGTCCAGCGGATTACCGGCGGAGCGCTGTTCATCACAGGCCCGGGCCTGCTTCAGGGCTAGATCCGGGTCCAAAAAGGCCCAGACCTTGACCGCATCCTCGCGCTCAGCGATACGATCCAAGCACGATTGCGTCACCTCCTCGGCGGACACGTCGCCCTGGTTGATGACCTCCGCCATCTGCCAGGCTGTCCACTTATTGATGTCATTCACACGCATCTCCTCTCCGTCGCGGGATGAACTATAAGGTCAGGGCACGTCCTCCCGCAACGCTCTCACGGACCTATAATTCAGAGTTGTTTTCTACGAACCTAAAATCTCTATTCTCACCACCTTTTTGTGTGTTTTTGTTTCCACGCCAAGAACTAGAGTGTAGCCATAACTCGTTGTCACTATTTCTCGCGACTTAGGAATATGCCGGTTTCTGACGGGCTGGATGCGTTCGGGGCTAGCGTTCGACCCTCATTGTAATGTCTGCAATTTCATTTCCAAGCCGCGCGGACACGGCTAAGTTTCGTGTGGAACAGGCGGGCACGAAACGAACGAATGTCAGCAAACGATCAAATTGTTGCCGAGGTGGACGGTTTTATTGGCCGGTTCACCATCAACAACGCGGCCAAGAGAAACTGCATAACCTTGTCCATGTGGCAGCGCATGGGCGACGTATTCGCGACCTGGGCCGATGATCCAGCGGTGCGGGTCATCATCGTCCGTGGCGCGGGCGAACGGTGCTTTTGCGCCGGCAACGATATTTCCGAATTTGCCGAGTTGCGGTCGTCACCAGAAAGCATTGCCAAATACACAGCGGTCACGGATCGCGCCTACACCCTGTTCAAGGCCATGCCGAAACCGACCATCGCGCGGATAGCCGGGTTCTGCATCGGTGGCGGACTGGAAGTGGCGCAACTTTGCGATATTCAGATCGCCGCCAACACAGCCACCTTTGGCGTGACGCCAGCAAAGTTGGGGCTCGGCTATAAACTCGACGATGTCCAGCTCCTGACCGATAACGTCAGCGCCAAGGCCGCCAAGGAAATTCTATTCACTGCGCGCCAATTCCCGGCTGACGACGCGCTCCAATGGGGGCTGGTCAATCGCGTTGTAGCGGAACATGACCTGGATGAGACCGTCGAGAGTTACGCCCGCGAAATTGCCGCCAACGCACCCCTCTCCATCAAAGCCGCCAAGATTATCATCGGCGAGGCTACCAAGGAAAAGGCGCATCGCGACACGTCGCTTTGCCAAGCCCTTGTCGACGCTTGCCACGAAAGTGATGACTATAAGGAAGGCCAGCACGCCTTTGCCGAGAAACGCCTCCCTCTATTCAAAGGAACATAATCGACCATGCCGGACATGCCCAACATCGACCTCAAGGAGCGGAACAACTTCGCCTACTTCACCAATGTGACGACCCGGTATTCGGATCAGGATGAACTCGGCCACATCAACAACTGCTCCTACGTTACCTACGTGGAAGCCGGAAGAGTTCAGTTCCTTGGCGGTCTTCTGGATCCCAATCGCCACCCGGGCATCGATTTAATCTTGGCGCGTGTCACCGTGAACTACCTCCGGGAATCTCACTACCCCGGGATCATGGAGGTCGGTTCGCGCATCCTGAAGCTGGGCAGCAAGTCCATGACCACGGGATATGGTCTGTTCAAGGATGGTCATTGCGTGGCGACGGCGGGGTCGGTGAACATTTATTTCGAAGTCGAAAGCCGTAACACCATTGAAATCCCCACGGATATCCGCGCTGCCCTGGAGGCAGATCCCACACAGGCCGACCGCGCTGGCACGTCACGCTGATTGGTCGGAGCCCAAAACGCGTCCGCTTTCGGCGGCATCGGTTTTGCGCTCTCGAAAGCCGATATAGATTCCGCTGGCGACAATCACCACGGCCCCGGTCCATGTCAGGGCGCTTCGAAAGTCCCCGAAAACAGCCCCCCAAAGAATCGTCGCCGAGACGATCTCGAAATAGCTGAACAGTGCCAGAATGGGGCGGGCGCGTATTGGTAGGCGCGGGTCAGAAGGTAGTGTCTCATAGTCGCGGCAAAGCCCATCCCCGCCAGCAGCAGGTCCGGCGTGTGCCAAGCGAACCGCAACACAGGTGTGGTCACCTCGATTCCGTCGATAGCCTGGAACGCCACGACCTGCCAATGCCCACAATCCGGCAGGCCAGCAGATTGTAGCTGGCGAACCCCACACCTATGGCCATCCATCGTCTAATGCCCCACACGGGGGTCCACCCCGCAACGAACAGCGCGATACTCTTGCACCTTTGATCCGCCGTGTTCACTTTTTCTTAGTCGGCATTGAGAAAACGCCGTGCTTCGGCGATCACCCGATCCGGCGCTTCCTCGGGAAGGAAATGGCCGCAGTTAACGGCATCACCGCTGACCTGATCTGCCCAGCGGCGCCAAACAGCCAACGGATCCGCGCCGCCCTGCGGCCCTCCAAATCCCCGATTCCCACCCCACAGGAAATGGACCGGGCAGGCGATACGCCTACCGCTGTCAAAATCACGCTGATCCAACTCGTGATCGATCGTCGCGCCGGCGCGGTAATCATCGCACGTCGCCCGGATCACATCCGGTTTTGCGAAGCAACGCAGATACGCAGCCATTGCATCGGGATGAAATTCAAACCCAGGGGCGGCCCAGCTCCGCATCAGCCAAGCAGCAAAAAATTCCGGGTCGGCACCGATCATCTTCTCAGGCAACGGTGCTGGTTGCGCCAAGAATGGCCAATGAAAGGCACCAATCGCCCGAGCCTTGTCCGTGCCTTCCCACATATCCAGGGTCGGCACCACGTCAAGGGACATCATCCGGGTTACGACCTCCGGATGATCTAGAGCCATACGATAGGTTACTCGCGCCCCCCGATCATGACCGATTAGAGCGAACCGCTCAAAGCCAAGGGCCACCATGACCTCAACCATATCCGCAGCCATGGTCCGCTTAGCGTAACCGCTGAAATCGTCACCGGCTTCCGGGCACGAACTGTCGCCATAGCCCCGCAGGTCCGCTACGACGACGGTATAATCTTCTGCCAACGCAGGCGCTACGTGATGCCAACACACGTGCGTCTGCGGATAACCATGCAATAACAGCACCGGTGGTCCGCCACCGCCAATACGTAAATAAATGTCTGCGCCGGTCGCGGCGAGATGCCGCGCCTCAAAACCTTCAAACATGATTATCCGTCCGGTGGTCGTGAATTCAGTTACTGTGTAACAGGATCGCGCTGGACATAACATATCCTGCTGTGCAGGCTTACGCTGTACCCGTGTCCGCACAGCAGTATATGAAACCGCGTCGAACTCTAACTTAAGCGCTGGACCAAGCGTTCACCCGTGATCTGAATTGTTTTGTCGATTGTGCGTGCGTGTCCTAAGCGTCACAGCGCGGGATGGGGCGAGTGAGACGCATAGTCAAACTATACAGTATGCAGCTTATTTAACCAAAGCTGTCTTTGGGGCTTTGATGTTTAA
>CAJWVP010000146.1 GCA_913048145.1 uncultured Rhodospirillaceae bacterium | reverse complement strand
TTCAGAAATCTTCAACGCAAGGTGAGAGGCCACCGTGTCCGCTAACTTTTCAACATTCTCAATTTGATTAATGGAAACAAGAACTTCAGGCGGGATTTTCTTGTTCAGCTTAATGTATTGTTCGAACTGGGTGACTACGGAGCGCGACAGGCCTTCAATGTCTTCGTCGTCGTTCAGTGGTTCCTCAATGATCTCCGCTTCGACCTGGAAAAAATCTGGATTGTCAATGTAGCCCGTAATCTTCGCGCGATGAGAACCTTCGACTAGCACTTTTACGGTACCATCGGGCAGTTTCAAAAGTTGTAAGACCGTGGACACGGTACCGACGTTATAGATATCATCGGCTTCAGGGTCATCCTGAGAGGCGTTTTTCTGGGCGACCAGAAGAATTTGCTTATCATCCTGCATTACATCTTCGAGTGCCCGGACAGATTTTTCGCGGCCGACGAACAGCGGCACTATCATATGTGGAAAAACGACGATGTCGCGAAGCGGAAGAACCGGGAATTGTTTAGTCGGATTAGTCACGTTGGCCTGCCTTACATTCTCTTCAAGGGTGGGCGAATGAATTCGATCAAATCAAGATATCTGTAGCATCATGAGAAGAGATTGGCTCGTTCGTGCGTCAGGTCAAGGCCTCTCCGCCAAATGCCCACTTAGGCAGACGTTTCCACGTCTTCCTGGCGGTCCGAGTAAATGAACAGTGGGGACGCATTGTCATCGGCAACCTCGCGGTTGATAACCACTTCCTCAATCCCTTCCAGCTCTGGTAAATCGAACATAGTATCCAGAAGGATGTTTTCCATGATTGAGCGCAGCCCTCGGGCGCCAGTCTTGCGTTCCACGGCTTTCTCGGCGATGGCCTCCAGCGCGCCGTCGGAGAACGTGAGCTTGGTGTCTTCCATTTCGAACAGGCGCTGGTATTGCTTGACGAGCGCGTTCTTCGGCTTGGTGAGGATTTCCACCAACGCGGATTCGTCCAGGTCTTCCAGGGTCGCGACGACCGGCAGACGACCGACAAATTCTGGAATAAGACCGAATTTCAATAGGTCTTCGGGTTCAACTCCTTTCAGGATTTCGCCCGTCTTGCGGTCTTCCTCGACGGCTACGTCGGCGCCGAAGCCGATGGACGTCCCCTTCCCACGCTGGGAAATGATTTTATCCAGGCCTGCGAAAGCCCCACCGCATACGAATAGTATATTTGTTGTGTCGACTTGGAGGAACTCTTGCTGCGGATGCTTACGGCCACCCTGCGGAGGAACGCTGGCAACCGTGCCCTCCATAATCTTCAGAAGCGCTTGCTGGACCCCCTCACCCGACACATCACGGGTGATGGAGGGATTGTCCGACTTGCGGGAAATCTTGTCGACCTCGTCTATGTATACGATACCGCGCTGCGCGCGCTCCACGTTGTAGTCTGCGGCCTGCAACAGCTTGAGGATAATGTTCTCTACATCTTCGCCAACGTAACCCGCTTCCGTGAGGGTCGTGGCGTCGGCCATGGTAAACGGCACGTCGAGGATGCGGGCCAGGGTCTGAGCTAGCAAGGTCTTACCGCAACCGGTGGGGCCGATCAGCAGGATATTGGATTTCGCTAGCTCCACGTCGGTGTTTTTTGTCGAGCCGTGGCCCAGGCGTTTATAATGGTTATGGACCGCCACCGAGAGAACGCGCTTGGCGCGATCTTGACCGATCACGTAATCGCTCAGAACTCGGCATATATCCGCTGGCGTTGGTACGCCGTCACCGGATTTCACAAGGCTGGTCTTGTGCTCCTCACGGATGATGTCCATGCAAAGCTCGACGCACTCGTCGCAGATGAATACTGTCGGACCTGCGATAAGCTTGCGCACCTCATGCTGGCTTTTGCCGCAGAACGAGCAGTAGAGGGTATTTTTTGAATCGCCGCCGGCTGATTTACTCAATGGACACTCCGTCAACTATCCGACTGGAATTGAGGTTATGTTAGCCATACCGGATGGGGACAAACAATCCCCATAACAAACGCGGTACCACCCCCGGTCCTGCGACGCAAGCAAACAAAAAAATGCGATCTTGTATTACTGGCAATTTGGACGAATATCCTCCACCTGAGCAACCACGCAATTCAATCGAATGTGCTTGCGGACTCTTTGAGCGGCGGCTTATTCGTCGGAGTTTCCGTCGCCATCCTCGTCTTCTGCGGGGAGTCGTTCGGTGACAACTTCATCGATAAGGCCGAATTCAAGGGCTTCGTTGGGATTCATGAACCGGTCTCGATCGAGGGCGTCCTCAATCACATCTAGCGGCTGTCCCGTATGGTCGACGTAAATTTCGTTGAGACGTTCACGAAGCTTCAAGATTTCCTTGGCCTGAATTTCGATGTCTGTGGCTTGCCCTTGGGCGCCGCCAGAGGGTTGGTGGACCATGACCCGAGCGTTCGGTAAGGCATAGCGCTTACCTTTAGTGCCGGCGCACAATAGCAGCGAGCCCATAGACATGGCCTGACCAATGCAGACGGTTGAGACGTCGGGGCGAATGTAGCGCATTGTGTCATAGATGGCCAAGCCCGACGACACGATGCCTCCTGGTGAATTGATGTAGAACGCTATGTCTTTGTTTGGGTTCTCGGACTCCAAAAACAAGAGCTGTGCGCAAACCAGGCTAGAGACATAGTCATCGACCCCACCCGTCAAGAAGATGATGCGTTCCTTAAGTAGACGCGAATAAATGTCGTAGGAACGCTCACCGCGGTTCGTCGTCTCGACGACCATGGGGACGAGGGTATTCATGTAGACGTCGCGGGGGTCATTCATTCTATGCTCAGCTTTCCGTTCCTGTTTTCCGATTTCAAAGATCCTGTTTAATATGTGCTTATTCGGCTTCGTCGCCAGCCTCTTTGTCAGCTTTTTTCTTCGAGGCGGCCTTTTTCTTAGTTGCTGGCTTCTTCAAGGCCGCCTTGTTCTTTGGCTTCGCCTTCTTCTCTTCTTCCTCGTTGTCCTTCTCGAGTGTAGCCATGAAATCCTTCACGCTTATCTTCTTGTCGGTCACATTGGCCAACTCGAGAATGAAGTCGACAACTTTTTCCTCATAGAGCGGCGCGGTCACGTTCTCGAGAGCCTGGGGGTTCTCTTTGTAGAACTCTAGAACCTGTTGCTCCTGGCCCGGATAGTTTCGCGCCTCTTCCATAATCGCCCGGTTGATCTCTTCTTGGCCAATCTGGATCTCGTTCTGGCGACCGATCTCTGCCAATAGGAGACCCAGACGGACCCGGCGGCCGGCAATCTCACGAAACTCGTCGCGTTGCTCATCCTCGGACTTTTCGTCGCCGCCATCAGCCTCGGTGTCTGAGTTTTCGGCCTGTGCCTTCTTCTGTTCTTCGTACTGGTTCCATATGGTGTCAAATTCCTGATCCACCATTTTGCCCGGCACCTCGAACTCGTGGACTTCGAAAAGTTGGTCGAGCAGAAGGCGCTTGGCGCGCATGCGAGCCACCGAGTTGTATTCGCGGGCCTGCTCCTCGGCGATGTTTTCCCTGAGCTTTTCCAGATTCTCAACGCCAGTCTTCTTGGCCAACTCATCATCTATGTGCGCCGGCGTGGCTTCGCGAATCTCTTTGATGTTGACATTGAACAAGGCGTCCTTGCCCGCCAATTCCGTGGCCCCGTAACCTTCCGGAAAAGTCACACTGACTTCCATTTCGTTGCCAGCGTTAATGCCGGTCAATTGATCCTCAAAGCCCGGGATGAAGCTATCGGACCCCAGTTCCAGCTGATAATCTTCGGCCTTACCGCCAGGAAATTCTTCGCCGTCTACGGATCCAACAAAGTCGATGACGACGATGTCGCCGGCCTTTGATTTACGCTTGCCCTTGATCGGCTCAGAGGTCTGATGTGCCTTGGCGATGTTCTCCAGTGCGTCATCAATATCCTTGGGATCGGCCTTGGGGACGAGGCGTTCCAGCTTGATCTTCGCAAGATCCGTTAGTTCGATGTCGGGCAGGGTTTCGACCGACATCTTGTATTCCAGATCCGAGCCATCTTCGAACGTGGTGATCTCGATCTCCGGCTGCATAGCCGGACGGACGCCTTTCTCTGACAACGCTTGCTGAGAAGAATCGCCGACCGCGCGTTCCAGAACCTCGCCGAGGACCGCCTGCCCGAAGCGTTTACGTAGGATAGGCACTGGAACCTTACCCGGGCGGAAGCCAGGAAGGTTCGCGGTGCGCTGAATTTCCTTCAGCTTGTGGTTGACCTTCTCTTCAATTTCATCAGCGGGAAGGTTGATGGTGTATTCCCGGCTCAGGCCTTCGGATTTTGTCTCGGTAATCTGCATGGCGCACCAATCGGTCTATTCGTTTCAGGGCGGCGGCCCGAAACCTTTGGGCTCGCTCAAAAGGGTTGTTCCTTCCGGCTCTGTCGCCGCAGCTGGCTGGTCGTTCGTGGTGCGGGCGGAGGGATTTGAACCCCCACGCCTTTCGGCACTAGATCCTAAATCTAGCGTGTCTACCAATTTCACCACGCCCGCAAATTACGCCGAAGCAAGCCGCCGTTTCGAGCGGTGCGACACTCTACGCAATTCGTCCCTGCTGTCAATCAACCCCTGGCGCGAAATGCGCACTCTCAATAGAGGCGTTTTGGAGCTATCAGGAGCGTGAAACTCGTGTTCATCTCTTCGATCTGAATGATTTAAAATGGCTTCTCGAATTTTGACTGATACCAGTTTCTTGATTGCTGAATTAAATGCGCATTGTGGTCGTCCGAGAGGATTTCCTGTGCGCCAAGCCTCTCACGGTGAATAAGCCGAACTTATGGGTAATGGATCCTAGTTCCTTAAGGACCGAACCCAGGAACAACGGCTCAATATGCTCTAGCACATCGACGCAGCAGACGATATCAGCCTCGGAGTATGCCGGTTCGTGCGGGAAGTAACCGACGCCGCGCTAGCCTAAATCATTGAAGCCGGCTTGAAGACCGCATTTGCCGTCGCCGTAAGCGGAGATGCTTTGGCCGTTCACGTACTTTGCCAGATCGATGACCACGGGTACGAAAATCCAGCCTGCCGCACCATAGTGTGGATCGTTGTGCAGCTCTTTCTGCATTTATAGGTAGTTAGTGGATATTGTCATCATCTGCTCTGGGGCGGAGGGAGCAATCCATTCTCAAGGTTTTAGTAGTGCGCGGCTTCACGAGCCGAGGCAACTCCGCATCCATGCGCGGTTTCATCGCTATTCCGTCGTGAAATGATCCGCCGCTGACAGACCAATGGTGTTGGCTGACAATCCCTCTTGGTGAACACGGAATACGGAGGATCGAAGATGAGCGGATACAAGGGCGGGTGCCATTGTGGCAATATCTCTGTGATCTTTGAGACCAACAAGGCGGCGACGGATTTCACCCCGCGCGCCTGTGATTGTTCGTTTTGCCGCAAGCATTCGACGCGGGCGCTCTCCGATCCAGGGGGACACATCCACCTGAACGTCCAACGCGAGGATGACCTGAACCGCTATCAATTTGGCACCAAGGCGACCGAGTTTTTGATTTGCCGGTCGTGCGGTGTCTATGTGTCGGCCTACATGCCGGACGGTGACGCCGCCTTTGCCAACGTTCTCGCCAGCGTGCTAGATGACCAAGATCGGTTCGGTTCAGGCGAGCTTACCGATTACGGCAACGAGGACGAAGCCGGCAAGCGGGCGCGGCGGCGTCAGAAGTGGACGCCGGCGACGTTGACCGTCGCTAGCTGATCCCCCTCACCTTATCATATACGGAGTAACCTATGGCCCATAAGATTGTATGCTGGCGGCCCATGTACGACCCGTCCGGTCACGACCTGCTGCGCGCAACCGGTGCCGATGTGGAGATTATTGACACGCCGGATGCCCAGGCCGTTGCGGCCGCCCTTAAGGGCGCTCATGCGCTTTGGGTGCGGACACCGGAACGGGTAGACGCGGAGCTTATGGATGCCGGTGAGAACCTTGTCGTGATATCCACATCGGGCTTTGGCACCGATAATATCGACGTCCCGGCTGCCACGGAACGTGGAATCTTGGTGGTCAACCACCAAGGGTTCGGTCGCACGCCCGTGGCAGAGCATTCGATCATGCTCATGTTGGCAGCCCTGAAACAGCTCATCTGGACTGACCGGGCGACCCGGGACGGCAGCGCGTGGACCGAACGCAGCGGGATGCGCATCTACGAATTGGAGGGTAAGACCGTGGGCCTGGTGGGATTGGGCTACATCGGCGCCGAATTGGCGAAAAAACTCCAGCACGGCTTCAACTGTCGGGTTTTGGCCTACGACCCGTATGTGGACCCGCGCCTGGCGCACGCCGCCGGGGCCGAGATATTTGGTGATCTGCATGCCATGCTCAGCGAATGCTGCTTGCTTTGCCTCGCCGCCGAGTTGACGGATGAGACCAGGATGATAATTGGCGCGGACGAACTGGCCGCGCTCCCGAAGGGCGCGGTCGTCATCAACGCGGCGCGTGGTGCGCTTTTGAATCTCGATGCCTTGGCTGACGCTTTGGACAGTGGTCATGTGGCGGCGGCGGGTCTGGACGTGGTTTCGCCAGAGCCTCTGCCCGACGGCCATCGGCTGTTGACACATCCAAACACGATTATGACCCCACATACGGCCGGCGTTACGACGGAGGCGACGAACCGTCTTGCACATTCCGCTTGTGATCAGATTACAGCGGCGCTAGCCGGCAGGCTACCGATGTTTCCGGTCAATGGAGAGGTTTGGGACGCTGCGTACTCGCGCCGTCCCAGCTAAATCTCCCTCCTATTCAGCGGCGACTTGTTTCGCCATGGACGCGTCATTTTTAACCACCACCTTGATGGCGTCCTCGATCCTGTCCTTTGCATAGCGGATGGCTTCGGGCAGGTCGTCCATGTGAAACGTGTGAGTGTGGATCAGTGTCGCGTCGAAACGTTGCATCTCCATCAAGGCGGCGGCCCGCTTGGTGCCCGATTGGCCTTCACCCCGGATGCCGTAGAGATAGATATTGTTGGCGACGATGTTCATGATGTCGACTGGCACCTGTTCGGATGGAAATGCTGCTAAGCAGATCTTGCCGCCTCGGTTGACCATATAGCCGGCCTCATTCAACGCATTCGGCGCACCAGAGCATTCCAACACGAAATCCGCGCCGATGCCGCCCGTGAGCTCTTTCACTTTTGCGACTACGTCTTCCTCATTGCGCACGTTGATCACGTGATCGGCGCCTAGCTTGGAGCCGATCTTGAGGCGATTGTCGCGGGTCCCTGTCAGGATAACGG
>CAJWVP010000145.1 GCA_913048145.1 uncultured Rhodospirillaceae bacterium | reverse complement strand
CGCCTCGGGCAGCATCCACGTTATGGATCTCGGCTCTGCGCAAGGCACGTACATCAATGGCAAGAAGCTCCCGCCCAAGAAGCCGCACACGCTACCGCCGGGCCGCTCGCTCGTCTTCGGCAAGTCGACACGCATCTACAAGCTACGCGAGGGCGCCACTGGTTTCATGAACGATGTGGAGGTGGCGCCAGCGCCCTCTCACTGCCACCGCCGGCGGCATCGGCCGCAAACTTGTCGGCGCGTTTTTGTCCACGGGCGCATCGGTGACCGCCGCTGACATTTCGGATCATGGACTGCGCGATTTGGCTGCGGCCCATGCCGACGACGGGCTGCGGATACGCGCTCTGGATGTTAGCAGTTCTTCGGACTGCCAAGACGCGATTATTGAAACCGGACAAGTCGACATACTGATCAACAATGCGGGCGCTTCCATGGGGCTCATCCGTGATGACCATCTGGATCGGTTGGTGAATTTGGATGAAGTGACGCCGGAATTGTGGGATCACTTTGTCGCCACCAATCTTTCCGGACCGTGGTACCTGATAAAGGCTTGCGTACCCGCCATGCGGACCCGTGGGTGGGGCCGGATCATCAACGTCACTACCAGTTTCTTCACCATGTTGCGCCCCATGTTCCATCCATACGGCCCGCCCAAGGCGGGCATGGAGGCCATGTCTGCCGGCCATGCCGGTGAGTTTGCCAAGGACGGCATCACCGTCAATGTTGTGGTGCCGGGCGGCCCCACGGATACGCCGATGGTCCCGGCGGTTACCAAGATGGCTCGTAGCTTAATGATCCCACCGACCGCCATGGTTCCACCCATCCTCTGGTTGTGCTCCGCCGATGCGGACGCGGTGACTGGCAATCGGTATGTGGCGGCAAAATGGGATGCTGATGTGTCGATTGCGGATGCCTGCGCCGCGTCTGAAGCGCCCATCGCCTGGCCGGAACTAGCCAGCTCACCTGTCTGGCCCGGTGCGAACCCGGACAAGGAATAGGAGGAATTCAGATGTCGAGATTGGAGGGAAAGGTAGCGTTTATTACCGGCGGCGGCGGTGGCATTGGCCGAGCTACGGCAGAGCGCTTTGCAGAGGAAGGCGCGAAAGTTGTGATTGCCGAGATCAATCCAGACGTTGGCGCTTCGGCCGCGGAGTCGGCGCGGGCATTTGTTAGAAATCCTGGTGGTGACGCGCACTTCATCGAAACTGACGTGAGCGACGCTGATAGCGTCCAATCGGCGATCGCGGAGACCGTAGATCGGTTCGGGCGCCTCGATATCCTTCATAACAACGCCGGCGGATCGACCTTGCAGGATGGACCTGTGACCGAAGCCCCCGTGGAGGAGTTCTGGCGCTGTATTAACCTGGACCTGTTTGGCACTTTCCTTTGCTCCAAGTATGCGATCCCGGTGATCGCCAAGTCGGGCGGCGGTTCCGTCATCAATATGTCATCCAACGTAGCGCTTATGGCCCTGCCGGGGCGCGATTGCTATACTGCTGCCAAGGGGGCTGTCGCCGCCATGACACGGTCCATGGCGGTGGAGTATGCGCCGGACAAGATCAGGGTTAACGCCATTGCCCCATCGGTTACTTTGTCTGACCGGGTGAAAAAACTGTTGGATGCTAGTCCCGAAATCGAGGCCATTTCAGAGACACATTTGTTGGGGTTGGGCCAACCGATCCACATTGCAGAGATGGCCGTCTACCTAGCGGCTGATGAATCGTTGATCACCACCGGGCAGGTCATTTCGGTGGACAGCGGCGTGACCATCGTCTGAAGGATTGGTTTTGCGCCGTTTATGTTATGCTTGGGTTAACGCATTTGATGGGAGGTAAAAATGTCTGATACGCACCCTAGGAACACATGGAAATTCGTCCATTCGGAGAACAAGGATGCAGACTGGGAACCCGGTCTGCGCGAGATCTTCGACTACCGTGATCTTGGCGTCAAAAATGGCACCAACGGCGATTATATCGCCCACATCATCAAGGCCAACGGCAAGAAGCAGAGCGATAAGGTTCAGGAGTGGCACCTCCATGAATGCACCTTTCAGTTCGTCTTGGTGCTGAACGGCTGGGCGACTTTCGAATACGAGGGCGAAGGCGTACACACCATCCGCAAGGGCGACGCCATCAACCAGCGCCCGTGGATCGCGCATCGGGAAATCGAATGCTCGCCAGATTTCGAGGTTCTGGAGATCGTTGCCCCGGCGGACTTCGAGACGCGGATCGTCGAGGCTCCAGAAGGCCACGCCGACGCCGCAGAATAGGGCGTCGTCCGTGATCGTGATCTGCGCCTCGCGCCTTTTTTCGGGTGTCGCCGAGATTGAGCAGTGCATGTAAGTGTTCTGCGCCTGCATGGAGGCGGTCTGCCTGGAGATGCTCCGCAACGAAACCGCCTGAGTGGCGGTTCGCGGCTCAAATAGGCTGCGGGTCGTTGTCCTTGTTGGCTTCGCTCTCGATCGGGGCGTCCCCAAACACTGACTCAACGCTGACCTCTGGTTCCAGTTCCGCCGCTGGCGTTTCCGGAAGCTTCATCTCGGGCGCAACCGGTTCCACAGGAGCCGGCGCCGCCGGCTCCACCTCGACGCGTGGCAGGACACCGTCGGGCGCCGTCGCGGCGCCGGGTGCATGCACCTTGCCGGCGCGGGCCCGAGCCACGGCGATGATTTTTTCCAAATCTGCACCGCTGCATAGCCCCAGACCCACGGGGTTTTGTGGTTTGATGTTGGGAGTGTTCCAATGGGAGCGGTCCCGGATGGCGTTGATGGTTGGTTTGGTGGTGCCGATCATCTTGGAAATCTGCGCGTCGCTGAGTTCCGGGTAATTCTTCAGCAGCCAGGCAATGGCGTTTGGCCGGTCGCCGCGCTTGGAAACAGGGGTGTAGCGAGCACCCTTGGAACGCGCCTTTGGCTGCGGCGTGGTGACCTTTGCCATTTTCAATTTCGCTGTCGGGGCCGCTTGGCAGCGTTCAATTTCATCCATGGTCAATTCGCCACGAGCGACAGGGTCCAAGCCGTGCATGCCCGGCGCGACTTCTCCGTCCGCGAGGGCTTGAATTTCCAAATCATGAAGGCCGCAAAACTCGGCAATCTGTTCGAAGGTGAGGGTCGTGTTGTCGATCAACCACACGGCCGTCGCTTTCGGCATCAGGGGATGCGCCATCGTTATCGTCCTTTTCAAAGAATCTGCCGGCGACCTTGACGGCGCCGGCTTCGAAATTAAGCTCTTTTATAGCCTTCGGTTGGGTGCGTGGTCAAACAAGATGCACTGGAAATTGGGACTAATCAGGCCTGGAGATCGCGCCATGTCTTGGGCGAAAATGCGAAGGCCTTTTGGAATTCGCTTGTTAGTGACTCTGGTCAGCGACCCCGGCGGTGGTGATGCATTGGAGCGCAGGTGCGGCGTTTAAAGTCGGGCGCCTGGCTGGTTGTGGACTCTACGTTCGAGGCACTGATGGCGACTCCGAATAAAGGGTAGGCTGTCTACCTGTTTATGATGGCATCGCTGCTAGCCTTAGTAATGCTTGTATTCCTCTGAACCGACTTAGGTCGTGAGCACGATCTTTCCGGCATGGCCAGCACGCTCCATGAGTGCGTGGGCCTCCGCTGCCTGATTGAGGGGCAAGGTTGTGTTGACGACAGGCTTCAAGGTGCTATCGGCAAACAGCGGCCAAACCTTCTTCCGGAGTTCTGTGGCAACTTCGGTCTTGTAGGGGTCGGATCGGCTGCGCAGTGTTGAGCCCGTGTAGATCAGGCGCTTCAGCATGACTGGCATCAAATTGACCTCTACCTTCGAACCCAGCGCAAAGGCTAATTGGACGATCCGGGCGTCATGACGTGCGGCCTTGATGTTGCGTTCGATGTAGGGGCCGCCGACGATATCCAATATTACCTGGGCGCTTCCGAATTCGTTACGGACCACATCGACAAAATCCTCTTCATTGTAATCGATCACGCGATCCGCGCCGAGCTCCGCACAGATGGTACAGCGCTCTGCTGGGCTATCGGTCGCAACCACGGTGGCTCCGAACGCCTTGGCTAGTTGGATCGACGTCGTTCCCAAGCCGCCAGCGCCGCCATGAACCAGAAAGACCTCTTCTGCCGACAGCCCGGCGGTCATGAAGATGTTGCTCCAAATGGTGAAGTAGGTCTCCGGCAAAGACGCGGCGTTGATGGCGCTTAGCCCCGCCGGAATAGGCAGGCAATGGCTGGCTTCGACGGCAACAAACTCTGCATACCCGCCGCCATTCGTTAGCCCGCAAATGGGGTCGCCGACGGACCAAGATGAGACGCCGTCGCCCACCTCGGCGACCGTTCCCGCGACCTCAAGCCCCAGGAGGTCCGTGGCACCCTTCGGCGGCGGATAAAGGCCTTTGCGTTGCATGAGGTCGGGTCCGTTTACCCCGGCCGCCGCAACCTTGATGACAACTTCGCCCGCGCCGGCATTGGGTTCCGGCCGTGTTGTCGGCACCAAAACGTGGGGGGCTCCAGGTTCCAACATTTCGATGCAGGTCATGCCGGGGGAGGTGGCCATGGCTTGTCTCCGGTAGCGATTGATCAGCTTGTCTCGTGTCTAGTATGTTCACTGGACCCTGGCAAGGTTTCGACCTTGTCCGTTCGACAATGGAGCCCTTGGAGACTTGGCCATGGAATGGAATGATCTGGAGCCGCAAAAAGAAAAACCAAAGCCGAAGAACCTGGCAGAGATGTCCATTGCGGCCCTTGGTGAGTACATTGATGAATTGCAGGCGGAAATCGCGCGCGCCGAGGCCATAATCAAGTCGAAGGAGGCGGCGCGGGACGGTGCCGAATCGGTCTTCAAGAGTTAGCCGGTGGACCAGCTCTCCGGCGCCGGTGCCGAGCCTTTATGAACAAGAACCAGCCCAACGGCCCCAGGAACAAGACCATGACGATCCAGCCGGTCCGTGGGCTGAAGGGACACGTGCTACCCTCTGGCCGGGCCATTATATCGCGCGTGAATGCGACGTGTCCGATCGGCAAGACGAACGCGAAGAGGATGATGCCCCAGGCAATGAGTTGATTCATGACGATCCTTGCCCCCGGCGCGGTCATCACCGAGGTAGGGTAAACCACGCAAAATTAACCATTCCTTAGGCCTTTATGGGTAACTTTCATCGTGTGAATGAGCAAGTCTGCTTACATTCACAACTTCGACGCCTCCCTGTCGAATACTGGCTGCCCCAAAATCGGGGCGGCCTTTTTTCGACGCTCTCATGCTCGGAGGAAGGGGTGCTGGAGTTGAAACAAATCGACCGCTGATTCCTCTATTGACGACTAAAATCACCGCGACTACAGTGCTTTCCTCGTTCGAGAGTTTTCGTGCGTTTTCAGGCGAGTTTGACAGGTTTGAGGCAAAAAATAATGGGGTCGCCCAGTGAGGCGGCCCCTATAATTTTGCACCCTCACAATGCTAACAGGGGGAAGTGACAGGCCTTGTCAGTAACGATTGAGACCCGCAACAATTACAAATATTTTCATTCCATACAGACGCGTTGGAATGACAACGATATCTATGGGCATGTCAACAACGTGGTCTACTACGCTTATTTTGACACCGCCGTGAACATGTTCATGGTGGATAACGCCGGCTTCGATCCTCATGATGCGACGGTCGTTGGTATCTGCCCCGAGTCCCACTGCAACTATCACAAGTCAGTTGCCTATCCGGACAAGCTTGAGGCGGGTTTGCGCATTGGTCGAATCGGGAATTCCTCCGTCCAATATGAGATCGCCATCTTTATCGCCGGTGACGAAGAGGCAGCCGCCACCGGACACTTCGTCCACGTGTTCGTCGATCGCGAAACACGCAAGCCCGTCTCGATCCCCGCGATCATTCGATCCGCTATGGAGACCATTCTCGCAGACACCGTATCTCCCGCGGGGGGCGCTTCATAGTCGGGAGACCTATGGATCAGCAGCCATCAGGTCAATGGCGCTTGGGGGGCATAGCTGAGATTTTTTGACCACTGCTTCATAGGCCACCTTCCCTTCCAGAACATTAAGTTCGGCCAGTAGGTGTGGATCGTTCGTCAAGGTCTGCTTTTAACGATGGCTAGGGTGACTGGCACCGTCAAGATGTTCAGCCCTTAGCTCGACGTGCACCCAACGGCGCCTGACATGTTAGCGATGCAGCAGGGGACCATGTCATCCACCTGATAGTTAGATCCGAATGCGCAGTGGCCATGGATGTGACGAAGCATCCGCCCTGCTGGACAGGGGCGTCGAATAGGGCGAGACCGGTACGCATCTCCTTGACAAGTTGGTCGTTGAACAATTTTTAGGCTATCGCACCTATTATATCAGGACGCTACCGATAATGAGATCGGCATCTGGAACGCGTTTTTCGATGGCTATCGACGTGGATTAAAGCGTATTGATGGATTGTCCGAACCGCAGCGGGTACGCCACCCAAACACACGACACACGCCCGGTATAAGAGACCGGGCGCGCACGTTTTCAGGCGGTTTGGAGGCTACGCCGCTTTCTCGTGCGGAATAGCCTTTGTGTGTATGGCTACTGATCGAGGCTTTTTTTCTTCGGGAATTTCGCAAACCAGTTCAATCTGTAGCATGCCGTTCACGAGATTGGCACTGGACACCTTGATATGCTCAGCCAGTTCAAAGCGGCGCTCGAAGGCGCGCCCAGCGATTCCGCGATGAAGGTATGTAACATCTTCACCTTCGGGTTGATTGCCTGACACTACAAGGGTGTTTTCCTTGGAGGTTACGTCTAGGCCGACCTCACTGAAACCAGCGACTGCCATAGAAATGCGATAGCCACATTCGCCTACTTGTTCAATGTTGTAGGGCGGATAACTTTTGGCATCGTTATCGCTCTGAAGAGCGGCGTCAGCCAAGTGTTGTAGACGGTCGAAACCGACGGAATGACGGAAAAGGGGGGAAAAATCGATAGTATGCATAGCCATATTCTCCTTGAGCTATATGGATGTTGTGGACCCGCCACCATGGCCAAGTCCGTATATCTGATTCCGGAAACATCCGGTCATCGGGCGGACCCTCAATTGGCATCCGCTGACGTAAGGGAAATAGGCAGTTCAAGAAATCGGCGCAAGGGCGAGATGCAAAAAAATCATTCGAATAGGAACCTGGTCAATTCCCATGGATACTACCCACGGCACGACGTATGGAGCATGTCATTCTTTGCTATTAAAATAAATTCATCAGAAGGGTCATGTCGCTACAATAAGGGCACCAATGTCCCGTTAAAGGTGGATTTCATGCGTATA
>CAJWVP010000144.1 GCA_913048145.1 uncultured Rhodospirillaceae bacterium | reverse complement strand
GGCGTTGGACGCCGTAGATTATTTTCACCAAGGTCGATTTTCCGGCGCCGTTCTCACCAAACAAGGCGTGCACCTCGCCGGGCAGGATCGAAAACGTAACGTCATCGTTCGCCACCACCCCAGGGAACCGTTTGGTGACCCCTAAGAGATCAAGGAGCGATTTGTCGGTCATGAGCCCTTGTAGCCCTTTCTGTTTGCGGCAGGCTTCTCTGGGCGCCAGCTTCTTGCAATCGTAGCAGAAAATCCGCGGCTAAAGACACCGCGATCACCGCCGGCTCCTTAACGTCGAGCCGAGCCAGACCGATGGGTGCTTGCAGTTGTTCAATGTGTGCTTCCGGAATGCCGGCTTCGCGCAGCCGCTTCACAAACCGAACCCGCTTCGTCCTCGAGGCAATCACCCCGATATAACCAAAATCACAATGCTTCATGACCGCGTGGCAGACATCGAAGTCGATGGCATGAGAATGTGTCATTATCACATGCCAGGCCCCAGGCGGCGCGTGGCGAGCCGCATCAGCCGGATCCGTCGCAACCAATTTTGTTACATTCTTTGGAAAATCTGGGGGATAGCGCTCCGGATGGGTGTCCACCCAATAGATTTCGAACGGCAGATCGACAAACGCTTTTGTCACGGCACGACCAACATGTCCGGCACCATATAGAAACAAATCCTGATTTCGAACATTAATGGGCTCAATAAACCAGTCTGAAATTAACGCGGCATCGCGGCCACAAGTGCCGGAAAGACATCGCCGAACATAACCACGGATCTCTAGCGGCCATGCGTCTTCATCATCCTTGCGATGTGTTGCAAACCGCCAGGGTTGACCCGGCTTTATATGCCGCACGAGGAGCATGTCTTTGGAGCTGGCAATAGGCACATCGCAAAGCTCTGCTTCCCCCACGCGCTCAAACAACAACTGGACAAATCCGCCGCAACATTGACCGAGCGCCGGACCAAGGGGAAAGTCGTGAACTTCCCGCCACCATTGTGGTTCCGTGTCCAAGGCAAAGAGAGCCAACAAACTCCTAGCGGTGCGAAGAGCACTCAATTCCAGCGCACCGCCGCCGATTGTCCCGGAGAATGCGGTTCGACCCACGATCATGGCGCAACCAACGCCACGTGGCGTCGATCCATCAGCTCGAATAATAGTGACGCGGACAACGGAACGTTCTGCCTCCACCATCTCGTGCAGATTGGTAAGCCATTCCCATATCATAATGCAGTCTCTTCGTTCGCCATGACACGACGCACCGCCGCAAGCACGCGTTCTGGTGTGGCCGGCGCATTCAATTGCGGATAATGCGCATAGTCACCGGCAGCAGCAACGGCATCAGACAAGGCCATCAATGCAGATATACCCAACATCAATGGCGGTTCGCCAACGGCTTTGGATCGATGGATCGTCTGCTCCACATTCTCGCCAGGAGCCCAAATGTTGATCCGCATATCTGGTGGCCGGTCGCCCAGAGTGGGGATCTTGTAAGTTGACGGCGCATACGTGCGAAGATGGCCTTCGTCATCCCACCAGAGCTCCTCTGTCGTCAACCAGCCGGCGCCCTGAATGAAACCACCCTCAATTTGACCAAGGTCAATAGCCGGGTTCAAAGACTTGCCCACGTCATGCAAGATATCGACTCGGAGCATACGGTTTTCTCCCGTCAGGGTATCAATGGCCACCTCTGTGACAGCGGCCCCATATGCGAAGTAAAAAAATGGCCGACCTTTGGCCTGTGCTTTATCCCAGTTGATTTTTGGCGTCGCGTAAAACCCTGTTGCAGATAAGGGAACACGCGCCTGATAAGCCTCGCCGATTAATTCATCAAAGGATATCGTATCGCGGCCGACCCGCACTCGGCCGGGACAAAATTCCACCTCATCCGGCGACGTTTGCCAGCGCTCAGCAGCGAAGTTTTGAAGCCGTTTCTTAATCTTTGCGCAAGCATCGGCTGTTGCCATACCGTTTAAATCCGATCCACTGGAGGCCGCTGTTGCCGACGTATTAGGAACTTTTCCCGTATGGGTCGCGGTGATCTTGATCCGATCAATGTCAACTTGGAAAGATCGGGCTGCTACTTGCGCCACCTTAGTGAACAAGCCCTGACCCATTTCGGTGCCACCGTGGTTCAGATGTATTGAACCATCATTATAGATATGAACAAGAGCGCCAGCTTGATTGAGAAAAGTGAGCGTGAATGAGATACCGAATTTCACCGGTGTAAGAGCAATCCCTCTTTTGAGGGTTTGACTGGTTTGGTTCCATTCTCGAATGTCGGTGTGGCGTTTATCGTAATCCGCACTGTCGCGGAGTTCTGTGACGATATCGTCAATAATACAATCCTCAACAATCATGCCGTAAGGCGTAACAGCGCGGTCTTTTACCGCGCCTTTTGGATCGTAAAAATTAACGCGTCGCACCTCGATGGGATCCTTGCCTAGATAATGGGAAATCTCATCAATAACTCGCTCGATGCCAACCATACCCTGAGGTCCACCGAACCCTCGAAACGCAGTATTCGAAACTGTGTGGGTCTTACATCGATAGGACGTTATCTTCACGTTTGGCAGATAATAACTATTATCCGCATGAAACATGGCTCGGTCACAGATCGGTACGGAGAGATCATAGGACATGCCGCACCGAACAGCTTGTTGGAAGTCAATGCCTTCGATCCGGCCGTTATTATCGAACCCTACCTCGTAGTCGATACGGAAATCATGACGCTTCCCCGTAATGATCATGTCTTGATCACGATCGTACCGAACCTTCGCGGCCCGGCCTGTCTTTGAAGCGATTAGTGCCGCTGCCGCTGCCGGCAGATTACCATTGCTCTCCTTGCCGCCAAAGGCCCCGCCCATACGGCGGACCTCGACCGTGACCGCATTGTTTGCGAGACCCAGAACCTTGGCAATGGTATGCTGGATTTCGCTTGGATGCTGCGTCGAACTATGGACGATGACATCACCATCCTCTCCGGGTACAGCCAAAGCCGCCTGGCCCTCTAAATAGAAATGTTCCTGGCCGCCTATATAGACGCGGCCCGACAAGGAATGCACGGCACCATCAATGGCCGCCTGCGCATCACCGCGGGCCATGACATAGGGCGCCTCCAACAGGAATTCCTTATCCATCGCCTCGTCAATAGAAATGACGGCTGCTAGCTCTTGGTAGGTAATAATCGCCAAAGCCGCCGCATCACGCGCCATCTCGATCGTCTCTGCCGCTACGGCAAACAGCGACTGGCCAGCGTATTCCACCAACTCTTCCGCAAACAGAGGGTCATCGCCCATGGCCGGGCTGATATCGTTCTTACCCGGGATGTCGGCGGCTGCAACAACGCACGCGACGCCCGGGGCCGCGCGCACCAGCGCCAGGTCCATATCCACAATCTTAGCATGCGCTTTCTCGCTCATAGCGACGAAGACTGCCAAGGTGCCTCTCGGGGTCGGAATATCATCAACGAACACAGCCTCGCCTGCGACGTGCATGTGGCTGCTGTCGTGGCGTTGGGGAGCCTCGACATCACCCGCAATGCCCTTGGTGGCGGTCGGCGTCGCGACGATTGAACTATCAACTCGTGAGCCGCCAATTGCAGAGCCGAGCCCGACGAGGCGCGTTTTCGCCATTTTTTCAGTGGTTTCCAGGAAATATCGTTTCAGCACATTTGCAGCGGCCTCCCGACGATACGTGGCACTGGCGCGCATGTCCGTGATCGGCTCAAAATCATCATCGAACGCACCCATGGCGGCATTGATCGTAGCCTCGTTCCAGTTCTGGCTAATCAAGGCAGCTTCCACCGCACGGGCTCGTTTTGGCGTTTCTGCCATGCCGCCATACGCTATTCGCGCATCAGTCACCTTGCCGTTTTCGACCCGTAAAGCCATGCAACCACAGACCGCTGAAATATCCTGATCGAAGCGTTTGGAAATCTTGTAGCACTTCAAGGCCACGCCCGGACCAGGCAACGGAATTTCGATCGCTTCAAGAAACTCGCCCGGCACGCGATCCTGTTTGCCGTAGTCGATAAAAAAATCATCGATCGCAACCTGTCGCCGATCACCGCCCTTTCGGAGAATAAGCGTCGCATCTAGAACGATCAGCGCAGGCGGCATATCGCCTATGGGGGATCCATTCGCCACGTTGCCGCCAATGGTACCGGCATTGCGGACTTGAACGGCACCAATACGACGGACTATCTCCGCCAAATCAGGGAAATGCGTGCCGATAGTGTCCAATGCCTGCGTGTACGTCACATTGGCACCAATAGTCAGCTTTTCGCCATCATCCGTGATCGACTGCAATTCACGCACACGACCAAGGTGGATCACTGTCTCCAACTTGCGGCGCATTTTGGTGACCCACAGTCCCACGTCGGTGGCGCCAGCGACCAGGGTCGCGTCCGGTTCCGCGGCATAAATGCGAGCCAAATTATCGACAGTTCCCGGCGAAATAAACCTCTGGCCGCCAAAAGAGAAATCCACGATTTCTGCATCCGCAGCCTCGCGGACCCATTTTTGGTCCGCCTGAATGCGCTCCGTATCCCAGTCCGGTTTTTCACACGCTGCCAGCTTCGCCGTAGCTGCCGCGATTGGGCCATAGCCCGTGCACCGACAAAGATTGCCAGCCAGTAAATCGGGGCTGGCATCCATGTCCATGGGATGATCCATGATGTAAGCCACGTAAATCGACATAACAAACCCGGGGGTACAGAACCCACATTGCGATCCATGCTCATCAACCATGGCCTGCTGGACCGGATGCAAGTGCCCGTCGGGCGCTTTCAATGCCTCGACGGTGCGGACCGATTTCCCTTCCAGCATGGTGACAAATTGGATGCAGGCATTGATAGCCTGGTAAGATACCTCTCCATCTAACAATTCCCCAACGGCAACGGTGCAAGCGCCACAGTCACCTTCCGCACACCCTTCCTTGGTTCCCGTCAGGCATTTGCGCTCGCGCAAAAACTCCAACAACGTCAACGTCGGCGAAACGTCACGAAGAACCTGCTTCTCATCATTGAGACGAAACGTTACATGGTCGCGCATGGCTATCCCTGTCGTTCCGGCTTTCGGCCCACGACGACCGGTCCGGCTTTTTTCCTCCCTATTGGTCTCCCAGGCAACCTTCAGCCTTGCCCGAACGCCCGGAATACGCAATCAAAGGGGCGGGGTGCGGCACCGCTCAACTCACCATCATAAACCAACAAATAGGGCGAACCATTCGTTATTTTTTGATAATTACTTAAATTATCCAAGAAAATATGAGAAACACGGGGTGACAGGAATGGTGGAAAAGACCTATGTAACGGCGCAGAGCCTCTTGGACGACTCATTTCGGTTGGGGCTCAAGGTTATGGCGGACGGCTTCTATCCCGACTATATAATCGGTATATGGCGTGGTGGAACACCAGTAGGGATCGCTGTACAGGAACTCCTCAAATATCACGGTCATCCCTCAGACCATATCGCTATCCGGACATCGTCCTACACGGGCATCGAACAGCAAAGTGATGACATTCGTGTCCACGGCCTGCATTACATCATTGAGAATGTTAATGCCGAAGACACGCTCCTGATCGTCGATGACGTATTCGATTCCGGGCGCTCCATCCGCGCCGTCATCGACCGCATAAACGAGCTTTCACGACGCAACACGCCCGACGTGATTCGAATTGCTACCGTCTATTACAAACCTGGAAAACGTAAAGTCGATCTGGTTCCCGACTACTTCATTCACGAGACCGAAGAATGGCTGGTGTTCCCGCACGAATTGGAAGGCCTGACCGAAGAAGAGGTCGCCGCCAGCAAGCCAATCGCGCTAGAGAATGCCTAGGCCAGTTTAGGCGCCGACGGCAGCACCGTCACCGCGCGGATCGGCTGCACCTTCAATCAATCCATCCGGATGGCGGACCAGAGCACCAGCGTGTCCCATGACCTCGTCAAAAGCACCAATCTCCTCGATGTCGTGACCTGCGCCCCGCAGGGCCTGGATGACGGCCGGATCAAACCGGTTTTCAATACGGAGGTTCGTCGTCTCTGCTCCCCAGGTCCGTCCAAGCAGCCACCGCGGGGCCGTAACCGCCTCTTGCAAGCCTTGGCCGTGCATGACGTGACGCGTGAATACCATGGCCTGGGTCTGCGGCTGTCCCTCGCCACCCATGGTCCCATAGGGCATAACGCGACCATCTGCCAGACGCGCCATCGCCGGCTGAATCGTATGAAAGGGCCGACGGTGCGGCTTCAGGCAATTGTGGTGCGCCGGATCAAGGGAGAAACTGGTGCCACGGTTCTGCCACATGATCCCCGAGTTTTCGAGCACCGTACCCGAACCGAACTCCCAATAAATGCTTTGAATGAAACTGACTGCGCGGCCTTCCTTGTCGATCGCCCCCAACCAGACCGTATCACCCTTCTGGGCCGGATCCGGCCAAGGCAAAGCCTGCGCCAGGTCAACGTCCGCGGCCATCGCGTCCAACTTGGCGCCATCAAGAAAGGCAGCCGGATCACTATCCATGTAGGCCGGATCGGTGACGTAGCGATCCCGGATGCGAAACGCACGCTTCGTCGCTTCAACGAGGCCGTGGACAAACTCGAAATTCTCAGCCATGGCGACACCAAGGCGCTCATAGACACCTAGGAGAAGCAGCGAGGCCAGGCCTTGGGTTGGCGGGGGCATGTTGAAGACGTCGTGCCCCGCGACACGCAAGGACAACGGTGCCACCAGAAGGGCGTTATGACGTTCCAAATCGTCCCGTCTCAGGGGTGAACCAGCGCGCTCAAGGTCCGCGGCAATCTCGCATGCAAGTTCGCCGCGATAGAAGTCATCTAATCCGTGTTCGGCCAAGTGCTTCAGTGTGGCGGCGATCCGTGGCTGACGGAAACGCTGACCTTCTTCGGGAAGAGCGCCATCGATGAAGAAGTTGTCGATGAAGCCGGGAGCATCCTTTAACTCATCCTGTTTCGTCCGGGCATTGAAGGCCAGGGTCCGGGTCACCGCCGCACCGTCTTCCGCGTAGTGCACGGCATCCTCGAGAAGGCGGGCCACGGACATGCTCCCTTCCCACGCCTCCCGGCTGAAACGGAGCGCTTCCTGCCAACCGGAGACGGCACCCGCCACTGTCAGGGCGGCAAGGGCGCCGCGCGACGGAATGACTTCGTGACCTTGCACGCGGTAATAATCCGTATCAACCAAGGCCGCCGCGCCTCCGCAAGCGTCGATTCCAGTCACGGCACCGCCCGGCGTATGAATTAGCCAAAAATTGTCACCGCCGAGCCCGTTCATGTGGGGATAAACGACCGTAATGGCCGCCGCCGCGGCCACCATAGCCTC
>CAJWVP010000143.1 GCA_913048145.1 uncultured Rhodospirillaceae bacterium | reverse complement strand
TCCGACGTCACCGTGACCTTCTCCCCAACCAACGCATCGCGAATCGCGCGGGTCAACGATTTGTCGCCATCGCCTGGCGTACCACGGACAGGTTGCACCCAAACACCGCGGGAAACCGCCTCCACCGGCTTCAGGGTATCATCTTCCGGTTCCACCACATCGGCGATCAACCGCGCCGTATTAGTGCCGACACTTCGGATGACTCCCGGTGAACCCCGCTGCCAATCCCCCCGCACATCTTGGGAGAAGGTCGAAAACGGCCCTTTGTCCTTTTTATTCAAGCTCCAATGAATTTTTGCAATGGCGACCTCGCCCATATCCGGTGCGCGTTCTGCGGCTCGGCCCGTCAACGTGTACCGCAAGGCCTCCCCACCTTTCGTCATCGCCGGGATCCCCCGCGCCACCAGGCCTTGAGCAATGGCCTCGGACAGGAGCTTGGCAATGGGTGCGGATAGTCCGTCAACGATGGTCACCCGAACCCCGCCACTGGTATCGCGCTGCGTCAATTTGGGCGGGCCAAGTTCCGCCGGCGTCTGAAATGGCCTCGGCACCGGGCCGCAAGCGTTAAAGGCGACGGCCATCATGCCTATTAGTACTCCCTCCATCGCCCGTTTCACGATCATCCTCACGCTGTTCCTTAGATTATAGCGCAGGTGGCCAACATCCCCAGGGCCAGAAACGCGCCGAAAACATACAAATGCGGCATGGCAATTATTTGACCCCCAAATCCAGCCGTGAGAGCGAGACGCGTTCGGCACGTAGTGCCGCGTAGGTCTGCTCACACCGGTCGACAAACTCATAATTGGAAAAGAATAGCAACGCCTACTGTCCTCCCAAAATCACGACCGAAAGGCCACGGCCATAATCTTGTTCGCCGCGATGGATTGTGCGGCGATAGCTGAAAAAGCCATCCTGCTCCGGATAGGTATCGATGGCCGTGTCCTCGACGGTCCCGATGCCGAGGCGCTGCAGACGCCCGACGACAAATCCCGCCAGATCAAACATCGCGTGGCCGGGCCTGTACGCTGGTTGGAAATAGGCGCCATTGGCCGAATCCACACCTACGAATATTTGCTTGAAATCGTCGCCCACTTCGTAGGACGGCTGGCGAATGCACGGCCCAAGCGCCGCCACCATGTTCTGCCGTTTAGCGCCCAGTTGCTCCATGGCTGCTGTCGTCGCTTCGAGCACACCGTCCAATGCGCCGCGCCATCCCGCGTGGGCCGCCCCGATCACGCCTGCAGTCTGGTCCGCAAACAACACCGGCCCGCAATCGGCGGTCATGATGCCAAGCGCCACACCGGGGCGATCCGTCACCATGGCGTCTGCTTTCGGCCGATCTTCAAGCCGCCACGGCGCCTCTACGCTCACAACGTTGGCGGAATGGTATTGGTGAACGGTCGCTAGGTCATCCGCGCCGGCATCCAACTGCGCCATAGCGGCTTCCCGGTTGGCCCGCACCTTGGCCTGGTCGTCGCCGGATCCGTATCCGCAATTGAGGGATTCGTAGACGCCTTCACTGACACCGCCTCGGCGGGAAAAGAACGCGTGCCGAATGCGTTCCTGACGTGAGAAATTTCCTGAAGTGATCATCCGGCAATTATGGGCCCGGGAGGCACAATTTGAAACCGTGACTCTCTAGGCGACTTCAAACCCCGGCGGCGGCGGCGTGTCGGACCTTGCGATCGCCATGACCTTGAATAACGCCCCCATCTCTTCAGTACCCGTCAGACGCGCCAACGCAGAACGAATTTCGTCCCGGAGGGCGGCAGGCACCTCCTTCATCAACACGTCCGCCCGTTCACGGATGCCCAACGCCTCGAGGAAAGGCCCCTGAGCCAATGGGCCATAAGCGATTGTTGATAATGTATTTGCGGCGCTTGCGAGGGCGCCGAAATCGACGTGAGCGGTCAAATCCACCTCGCCGGGCATCTCAAAGGGCGGATGAAACCGATGATCCTTTACGGCCTGAAACGTATCGCCAGCGCGCCTGCCATCGTGACCATAATCGATGATCAACGCTCCGCCGCCATGCTGGCCGACGGCGTCAGCAAGACGCGCCACGATATTCCATGCCGCAGGACAGACCTCGACGATCGTCCCGTCGGGCGCATTTTTGTGCGAATCGGGAACCATCGGGTTGGTCGATTGTGGCGGCGAAAGCACAAAACACAATTGGCCATCCTCAGCCAAACCGACAAGACGTTCATGCCACAAAGACGCGCGACGCTCGAACTGAAGTATTGGCAGGGCGTCAAAAAATTCGTTGGCGATAATAATCAACGGTCCCGCAGGGAGGGTTGTATCGTTGTCATGCCACGCCGGTCCATGCGCAGCCAATGCCTCGGCCTGGACGGCACGCAAGGCGGGACTAATCTCCACCAAATGGATGGCGATAGCGTCCGGAAAAGATGGGACAATAGAAGCAGCTCGCAGCGCATCCGCCATTAGGGTCCCCCGGCCGGGGCCCAGTTCCACAAGATTGACAGCGCTAGGCTGTCCCATTTGCTGCCAAACTACGCCGGCCCAGAGGCCGATGAGTTCGCCGAACATCTGGGAGATTTCCGGCGCTGTTGTGAAGTCTCCGGCGCGGCCAAGCGGGTCTTGCTTGGGATAATAACCGTGGTCCGAATGGGCCAAGCAGATGTCCATATACCGGGCCAGCGTGATCGGGCCCTGCAGTCGAATTTCGCGGCGAAGGATATCCAGGAGTTCCGACATATCCGCGCGCTTCAGGCCGTCTGGCGCGATCCCCAGAAGATCATGCCGACGCCAATGATCAGCATGGGAACCGAAAGCCATTGCCCCATGGTGCTGCCCAGGGTCAGGAAACCAATGTGAGAATCAGGTTGGCGGAAGAGCTCAACAATCATCCGCGCGATTGCATAACCAGCGATAAAGCTGCCTGTAAGCACGCCGGGGTGGGCGCGAACCTTCTCGGACCGCCACATGATGTTGAGGACGACAAACAGCACCAGCCCTTCCAAGAATGCTTCGTAGAGTTGGCTGGGATGACGCGGTTCTGGACCACCGTATGGGAACACCACGCCCCAAGGCGCGTCAGTGACCCGGCCATAAAGCTCACCGTTGATGAAGTTGGCGATCCGTCCAAAGAAAAGTCCAATGGGCGCGGCGCAGGCCAGCATGTCGCCCAGGATGAGCGGCGACAACTTATGTCGACGGCAGAACAGGAGCCCGGCGATAACTACCCCAAGAAAGCCGCCGTGAAACGACATACCACCCCGCCAGGTGGCAAAAATCTCTAATGGATTCGCAAGGAAATATTGAAAGTTATAGAATAAGACGTATCCGAGCCGGCCACCAAGGATAATCCCGATTGTTGCCCAAACTAGAAAATCGTCGATGTTATCGGCGCTCACATCGTCGCTGGACCGGGCAGCGCGACGGCGCAGCAATTGAAAACCGAACAACAACCCCGCCACATAAGAAAGGGCGTACCACCGCACCGCGAAGGGACCAATGGAAAACAGCACCGGATCAATTTGCAGGAAGGGAATGGCAACCAACATGAGCGCACAGCCACTACCGCCTAGCGGTACGGGTCATCCGTGTGAAGAAAGTCGACCACGTAGGATCGGACACCGTCCTCCAACTCGGTCATGGGTTTTTCGTACCCCGCGTCGCGCAGTCGGTCCATAGTAGCCTCGGTAAAGTATTGGTACTTGTCGCGAACATCTTCAGGTGCGTCCACAAACTCGATTTTGAGCTCCTTGCCGAGGGCCTGATAAACGGCCGCCGCCAGGTCGGCAAAGCTGCGCGCTTTGCCGGTTCCGCAGTTGAACAACCCGCTAACGGACGGGGTGTCGAGAAGCCAATTTACGATGTCCACGCAATCGCCGACCCAGACAAAATCCCGAAGCTGTCCGCCATCCGTATAGTCCGGATGATGGGATCGAAAAAGGATGGCAGCCTCGTCGGCTGCGGCGCGGGGATAGACCTGTGCGACCACGCTCTGCATACGTCCCTTATGGTATTCGTTGGGACCGTAGACATTGAAGAACTTCAAGCCGGCCCATTGCGGCGGCGTCGCGCCACCGTCGGCGACGATACGGGAAACGCGCCGATCAAAAAGGTGCTTACTCCACCCGTAAGGATTCAACGGTTTTAATAGCGCCAATGCCGATCCGGTGGAATCGTCCTCGAACCCCTGTGTGCCGTCACCGTAGGTAGCAGCTGACGACGCATAGATGAACCGGACCGCGTTGGCCGTGCACCAATCCCAAAGGGCAACGGAAAGGCGGAAGTTGTTCTCAATGATCAGATCGACATTGCGCTCCGTCGTCGCCGAAATGGCGCCCATGTGAATGATCGCCGTGATGTCTTGCCCATTGGACGTAAGGAATGCCGTTAGGTTGTCAGGATCGACCACATACGAAACCTCGCGACCCAAGACATTGCGCCATTTATCAGCTTCGCGAAGACGGTCAACAACTGCCACCGACCCGAGGCCGCGCGCCTCCAGGCCCCAGACAATATTTGATCCAATGAACCCGGCTCCGCCGGTTATGACATACATTAACTGCCTCGCTCTCCGACTGCCCTGCCCACCGGCCCGTTATAGGCCGGGCCATGGGCCCCGGCAAGAACAGCCGTTGTCATTGGGCGTCGGTGTTTCCATAATGAATTCTACGTTCGTTGTAAGGATACCTCAGCATGCAAACATCAAACCGTCTGTTCGACGATCTGGCGAAGGTCGCCAATGGCGCAGTTTCCACACTAGTCGGGGTGAAGGATGAGATCGAAGCTCTAGTGCGCCAACGCGTCGATAAACTATTGGCCGATGCGGATTTGGTTCCACGCGAAGAGTTCGAGGTCGTCAAAGCCATGGTTACCGAGGCTAGGACCGAACAGGAGCACCTTTTGAGGCGATTGGCAGCGCTGGAGCAGGCCACCACAAAGCCCCGGCGCCATGCGGCAAAGTCCAAGTCCACCACCAAGACTAAGTCCGCCAAATAGTCCCGAACGCCTGGCGTCTTGGGGCGTAGCCGAAGCAAGTCGCCACAATTGTCCGTGCGAGATAGCTTATCCACAAAAAATACATCAACAGGACCCATTTGTCCCTTGCACCCGATTCACGGTTGGGGCAGGCTAGGTTTTGTATTGATCGGGCAACGCATCTACAAGATTTAGCGTATAGTTCAACATTTTGTGGTTTTGCCCAAGCCGATCCGTACTTCGATATCTGCCGGGTTTGAACCCGGAGGCAAAAGTAGGAGCGGGCATGACGAGCCTGAACGCCACGCGCGAAGCCGAGACCCATCATCCCATCGATATTGTCGAGCAATTGGTTGAGTTCAACGAGTGGACTTTCGACCGGCGCAGCAATGAGGAAATGGCCGCCCAGGTCCCAGGAAGTTGGTGTGACTACAGCCTCTATTTCGCTTGGAACGACGAGATGGAGGCTATTCACTTTACCTGTGCTTTTGATATGCGGGTTGCCGAAGACCAGCTTTCGCGGGTCCACGAACTTCTCGCCTTGGTCAATGAGAAACTCTGGCTTGGTCATTTCAGCATCTGGGCCGATGAAGGCCTGCCCATGTTCCGTGCCACGCTGGCGCTTCGGGGCCAACAGGGCCTGACGGTCGAGCAAACCGAAGACCTCGTAGAAACCGCCCTGATCGAATGCGAGCGGTTCTTCCCCGCGTTCCAGTACGTCATCTGGGGCGGCAAAGCCGCAACGGAGGCTATCGAAGCGGCCATGATCGATACCGTCGGCGAGGCCTAAGGCTATGATGGATCGTCCGCTCTTGTTGGTGGGCTGCGGCAAAATGGGTGGAGCCATGCTTGAGGGTTGGCTAGAGATGGGGTTGCCCCCCGAACAGATCCACATCATCGAGGCCAGCGCTCACATTGCCGAAGAACTTCGCGGCCGCGGCCTTAGTGCTGTCGTAGCCCAACCAGAATTGCCCGCAGACCTTGATCCCGAGATCGTACTGTTCGCAGTTAAGCCTCAATCCATGGATGAAGTGGCATCGGCCCTTGCCGAATATCTCTCGCCGAATACCACATTCCTCTCCATTGCTGCCGGAAAGACCATTTCGTATTTTGAAGATATCCTGGGCGCCGAAGCCGCCATCGTTCGGTCCATGCCGAACACGCCAGCGGCCGTCCGCCGTGGCATTACCGTCGCGACGCCCAACACCAATGTCACGGAAGCGCAATGCAAAATCTGCGGCAATCTCCTCGAAGCTGTCGGCGACGTGGCGTGGGTCGATGACGAAGGGCTCATTGATGCGGTCACCGCACTTTCCGGTGGCGGACCGGCATACGTATTTTTACTGACAGAATGCATGACCCAGGCGGGTATCGACGCCGGATTGCCGGCCGAATTGTCCGCCCAGTTGGCCAGGGTCACCGTTTCGGGCGCCGGCGAATTGATGCGCCAATCAGACGAAACGCCGTCCACTCTGCGCAAGAACGTGACCAGTCCCGGTGGCACCACGGCCGAATCCTTGAAAGTCCTGATGGCCGACGATGGTTGGCAACCGCTGATGACCCGCGCCATTGCGGCAGCGACCGCACGCTCGAGGGAATTGGCAGGCTAGAGCGAACGCCAGCACCTTGATATACTCCTTCCCCAGTTAGAAGGAGTTTGGATATGGCACGCAGCAAATCCAAAAAACAACAGGAGCCTGAAATTCGGCTGATCAATGCCGCCCTCGCATTGGCAGCACGTCGTCGCTGGCGTGACATACGGATGGCCGACATCGCTGCCGAGGCCGAAATGTCCATCGCCGATGCTCTTGCGCAGGTCCACTCAAAAACCGCCATTTTGAACGCCTTGGGGCGGCACATTAACCGCGCCGTACTCGAAGACCTGCATACGGATCCGGAAATCGGTGATTCCCCCAAGGACCGCCTGTTTGACCTAATGATGCGCCGCTTCGACGCAATGAGGGACTTTCGCTCCGGCCTGGCGGGCATCAGCGCCGACTTGGGGCTCGATCCGTGCGCCGCTCTCAGCCGGCTTTGCGGCATCCAACACGCCATGGCGCTCACCTTGGAGGCAGCGGGGATCTCCACCGCTGGCCCTTGCGGGGTTCTGCGGCGACAAGGATTGAGTGCCATCTATATCTATTGTCTGAGCGTGTGGTTCCGTGACGACACTGATGACATGTCGGTAACGATGGCCGCCGTCGACCGCGCGTTGACCTTTGTTGACAACCTCCTCGTTCGGCGACCTAGCCGGCGTCCGCACAAAACTGGAGCCGACGCCTCCGCGGCACACTAACGCGCACGTCTTCGTTGGCGAACATGATTATATGCGCCTGCGAAATTATATTGTGCATTGCAATATTGTATATTGACAGATGGCTTAGAACCAATCATATAAGTTTTGCTGCAGTGCAAT
>CAJWVP010000142.1 GCA_913048145.1 uncultured Rhodospirillaceae bacterium | reverse complement strand
CCGCCGGCACGACATGCGCGCCGCTGCCAATTTCGCCGGCCAGCGCCTCAAGAGCGTCGACGCGCGTGCCCGACAGCCCAACCTCGGCGCCCTGCGAGTTAAATACCTTAGCGATGGCGCCCCCGATTCCCCCCGACGCGCCGGTGACCAGCGCCTTCTTGCCCTGAAGATCAAACATCAATCCAACTCTCCGCCTGAAATATCGCAAACACACTATACAGGGACCGAGATGCCTCATCCGACGGGATGGGTCCATCAAAAAATATGCGAAACACCGCTGCCTTTTCACGGTTCGCGCAATTGGCTAGGGCTGCCCAACAAGGAATTAGTTTGCCTCCATGTCCCTGCAAGACACGATCAATCATTCCCATCAGTTCATGGTGGTGGGCCGAGATGTTCCGTAGATATTGCGCGAATGGACCAAGCGGACGTCGAACAAGCCGTACCTGATCTAGGACCCCTTTGACCGCGACGAACAGATGTGGACCTATGCTGAGTTGAGCCGCGATGTCGATGCCTTCGCCGGTGCACTTTTCAAACAATGCTTGCGGCCGGGTGACTTCGTCATCATTCATCTACAGAATCTGCTAGAATTCATCATTTCCTAGTTCACCTGCGCGCATTTGGCGCCATTGCATTTTGCACCAACGCCCGGCCCGTGGCCCGTGATATCAGCTATTTCGCCGATCATGTGAGCGCTGTTGGCCCCGACACACAGACCTCAAGTTTCTCAGGCTCACGGATAACGACGCGGGACAACCGGGTCGGATCCCCGATGTACCGCACGTCCCCTTCGCCGATTTCCTGAACACAACGGCATGCGTGCCCAGGCGAACCAGCAACGCGACCACAGAATTGGGCATCCAGTTCACATCGGGCACGACGTCACGACCCAAGGCTGTAGTTTGGACGCACGGAAACGCCGTGTGCGGAGCGCAGATGAACTTAGCGCACATGCGCCTGACAAAGGAGGACATCGCCCACGTGGTGCTGCTCCTGTTCCACGCGAATGCTCAATCTTATCCCATGCTGTCCCAACTTTGGATCGACGGGACCATGGTCTTACAGCCTAAGTTTTACGCATCACGGTTCTGGACCATCGCAATCAATCACAACTGCACCTGGCTCTCGATAGTCCTCTTCGGAGCTAAGGCGATGCTGAACAGCGAAGCTCCGAAAAATCGCAGTTTCCAGTTTTGGGGTCACTCGGGCAATTATCCGCCCACCCATGAGGCATTTGGCATACGCGCCATAGCCTGGTGAGGCATGATTTAAACCATCTCACATGGGATCGTCATCGATGTATCCAATCCTGGCCCGCACTTATGCTTCGGGCGGGCTTCGATGGGATACAATAACCGGATCGATCATCTCGATGGCCGGCCCATCGATCCCGGTGAAAGCGGACATCTTTACATTCACGGCGTGCGCGGGGTTAGTCTGTTCAAGGGGGACTACAAGAACCCTGATGCCAACGCCAACGCCAACGCCAACGCCAACGCCAACGCCTTTGACGCCGACGGTTGGTTCGACATGGGCGACATCATTCGCATGGATGAGGCCGGCAACCTATTCTTCTTGGACCGGGATAAGGACATACTCCGGGTCGGATCAGAAAACGTCGCTGCGTCCGAAAACAAGACCGTGATCATGGAAACGGGCTGTGTAACCGAATGCGCGGTCATAGGGCAAAAGCACTTCATGCTAGATGAAGTACCCGACGCCTTTGTCATTCCGACGAACGGCGCGCCGTCAGACCTGCGTGATCAGATTATCACCGTGTGAACTGAAAAATTAGCCAACTAGAAGGTTATCTGCGAGGTCATCATCCTGGATGACATGCCCCGGTCCACCTTGGACAAAATCTCAAAGGTCGATCTGCGCGGGCGCCTACCCGCCATCGAGACTTAATCATCCAGCCAGGAAAGCGTCCACGTCTTGCGGCGAGCCAACATTAACCCCCGTCATTTCACGGTCAATGCGTCTGGTCATGCCCGACAATACCCTGCCGTGACCAATTTCCACGAGGCGATCAACCCCGGCGTATTTCATAGCTAGCACGCATTCACGCCAGCGCACCCGGCCCGTCACCTGTTCCACCAACAGGCGCCGGATGCTGATTGCGTCCTGAACCGGCGCCGCCGTGACATTAGCGATGATCGGTACCACCGGATCGTTCATAGCGACAGCAGTCAGGGCGTCGGCCATGACGTTGGCGGCCGGAGCCATCAGGGCACAATGGAACGGAGCACTCACTGGCAGCAGCATGGACCGCTTTGCGCCCTTTTTCTTTGCGATGTCCACGGCACGCTCTACGGCGTCCGTAGATCCAGAAACAACGACCTGACCGTCGGCGTTATCGTTGGCGAAATCGCAGACCTGATCGCCAGCGGCTTCGGTCGCCACGGACTCGGCGTCCTCCGGTCCCAAGCCAAGAAGCGCCGCCATGGCCCCCTCGCCCACTGGAACAGCCTGCTGCATGGCCTGTCCGCGAGTCTTCAACAAACGTGCCGTATCATCAAGGAAGAATGTGCCCGCGGCAGCATGGGCTGAATATTCACCCAATGAGTGACCAGCCACGTGCGACGCGGCCTCTACTAAGTTCAATCCGCCTTGCGTCTCGAGGACCCGCATCACCGCGATGCTGACGGCCATTATGGCTGGCTGAGCGTTTTCGGTCAGCGTCAACTGGTCCTCGGGTCCTTCGAATATGAGCGTGGAAAGTTTCTGGTTAAGCGCATCGTCCACGGCCTCGAACACCGCCTTGGCGGCGGGGTAAGTATCCGCCAGTTCCTTACCCATGCCTACGGCCTGGGAACCCTGGCCGGGAAAAATGAACGCGGTTGTCATGAAATTCTCTCAATAAAGCAACAATGTCCTCACATTCGCAGTGATAAACGTTCCCTTGTTCCTGTCAAGGGAGGCAAACAAAGGCCTCGCAAATCCCTCAACATTCTCTAAATATATGCCATGGTTTCGAAATCCGAACCCGATATGGCGCCCAGTAATAATGTCATCACCTGCCTAGGCGGCGAAGACACGGCGATGGAGTCGCGCCCCATTCCGACACCGAGGGCCGGCGAACTGCTCTTGAAGCTCAGATGCGTCGGATTTTGCGGCACCGATCTCTTCAAGCTGACCACCGACAGTGTAAAACCAGGCATGGTCCTTGGCCATGAAATTGTCGGCGAGATCGCCGCCCTTGGCGAGGGGGTCAATCAGTTCGCCCTTGGCGATCGCATCGCTGTGCCTCATCACGTTCCCTGTGGTTCATGTCGCCTATGCCTTAACGCCAATGAAACCATGTGCGAAATCTTTCGTGATAATCTTATGGAACCGGGCGGATTTGCCGACTATGTGCTGATCCGTGATCGCGCCACGGCCCAAGCCGCACACAAGGTGCCCGACACCGTCAGCGACGAGGCCGCCGTTTTTATGGAACCGGCCGCATGCGTCCTCAGGGGCGTGAACCGGTCAGGTATTGGTCCTGAAGGCACGGCCGCCGTCATGGGCGGCGGCTCCATGGGCTTGTTGCATCTCTTGGTTATCAAGGCGGCATATCCATACGCAAAGGTGCTGCTTATCGACCCGGTCGTGGATCGGAGCACTCTGGCCACCGAATTGGGCGCCGACAAGACCGCCGCGCCCGGTGATGACGCCTTGGCCGCCGCGGCGGCCATGACAGACGGCTATGGCGTCGATGCCGTATTCGACACCGTGGGCGGCGCATCTCTATTGGAAGCCGGCCTGGCGCTCAGCCGCCAGGGTGGTTCGGTGATCCTGTTTGCCCACGCGCAGCACGGACAGTGCGCGAATTTCGATCTCAATGATCTTTTTAAATATGAACGCCGCGTCCTCGGAACTTATTCCGGCGCTCTTGGTGAGCAAGCAGCCGTGTTAGCGTTGATCACCTCCGGTCGATTCAATCCTACCCCACTGGTCTCCCATACCATGCCCTTGGATGACTTCGCGCGGGGCTACGGACTGGCGAAGGAACGCAAGGCCTTGAAAATCCTGTTCACCCCTTCACTCGCCGCGAGTTCCTTATGAACTCTCTCCCCAACACAATGGTCGGCGCAATCCTGACTGGGCCCGAACAAATCGATATCCGAGAGGTGGATGTAGATCGCCCTGGCATGGGTGAGATCATTCTTGCCGTTCGCGCCGCCACAACCTGTGGCACCGACGTCAAGGTCTTCAAACGCGGCGGCCATCCCCGCATGCTAAGGGTTCCGACGTTGTTCGGCCATGAGATGGCGGGCACCGTCGCGGCCATCGGCGACGGGGTTACTGCGTTCAAAGAAGGGGACGCCGTGGTAGTCGCTAATTCCGCGCCTTGCGGGGTCTGCGATTATTGTCGCCGCGGCCGGGAAAACCTCTGCGAAGATCTATTATACCTCAACGGTGCTTTTGCCGAATATGTCCGCGTGCCGACACGCTTCGTCGAACACAATATCTATGCGCTTCCGACGGATATGGCATTCGGCAAGGCCGCAATTACTGAACCCCTGGCCTGCGTCCTGCACGGCATGGACGCTTGCGAACTGCCCCGTTACGCCCATGGCAGCTCGGCCGAGGTCATCGTTTTCGGCGGCGGCCCCATCGGATTGCTGTTCGTCGGCGCGTTAGCGGCGGATGGCCATCACGTGATCCTGGCTGATCCCAATCAGAGCCGGCTAGACACGGGTATGGCCCTCGGCGCCAAAAAGGCGGTGATGATCGAACGCGGCGGAGGCCAAGCCGACATGGTAAAGGCCGTCACCGACGGCGGCAAGGGAGCGTGGATCGCCGTCGATGCCACGGGCGTACCGGAAGTCTGGGTCGACGCCATTCAGGCAGTCCGCCCAGGTGGCCTCATCAACCTGTTCGGCGGCTGCGCACCTGGAACGTCAATTCCCCTCGATACGCACCTCGTGCATTACAGCGAACTCACCGTTAAGGGTGTCTATCACCACCGCCCCAATACAGTGCGCCGCGCCCTCGAACTCCTTTCCGAACGGTCCTTCCAGGCCGAATTGATACTGAGCGCAGAGATGCCCATCGAACGGACGGAAGACGCGCTCCGCGCCATGATCCGCAAGGACGCTCTTAAGGTTGTGATCACCGGTACTAAGAAGAAGGTTTGAGGCCGATAGTCTGAACTTTGTCGGCTCTCATCACGCCTAAACTCATCCGATGCGATGCCGGACCGGCTGGAACCAAACGGGGAGGCATGGGATATGGCGGCTAAGAATAATTTCAGATTTGTCGCAGCAGGCACGGCCAAATGTGATGCGGTATCCACATTGGAATTCGAACATTATCGCCTAAAACCGAATATTTCGTCCCGAATCACCGAACGGACGATCATCAGGACGCCCAGTGGGAAAAATGAGCTTGGTGCGAATGGCCGAGCGACCGTGATGTTACGACCCTTCCAAGCCCGGGCACAAATGGATTAGATTATCCGGTTCCTGGCTGGTGATGCGCGTAAGATTATAGCATTGGGGTCAGGCTTGCGGATACGGTTGCGCCTCACGAGTGCAAGGTCGAACCGTGTGCTGCTCACCGTCATCAAGGGCGGCGTTACCGCCATAAAGTACAGTGAACCAACGCCTCCGTATTCCTTTTGACGAAACCGGCGGCCGAGGAACTCGCCAACACGGCGACATCAAAACCAATCGCATGGCGAAACCTCACAAAACAACTCCAGTTCCACGGGCAGATCGCGGCCATTGATATTGGTGGCTACTCTACTTGGCACGTCGATACCCGTGGCCAAGTGGCAGAATTAAAGTCTCCTTCACCATCAAGTCCCCCAACTTATAGGTCGCCGGCGCGGGCGCGACACTGCCCCGCGACGGTTAAGCCTGATTCCGCATGCCCGTAAACACCACCGACGTCGGATTTGGTAACGACGGATCGATCTGGACGGTGCCAAAGCCCATGCGATTTCAACACGATCCGAGACTTGAACCGGCGCTTAGAAAGTGTATAGTGCGCCGCATCAAAGCTTCCTGCCGGCGCAAGCTGGCTATGCCCCAATTGTGGGGTTGAGATAAGCCAAAGGAAGGAGACAGCTTTGCCAAACTACGAAAGCGTGTTCATCGCACGCCAGGACATTACGGCCGCTCAAGTTGAAGGGTTGGTCGAAACCTTCGAAAAAGTGATTATGGAGGCCGGCGGATCAGTCCCAAAGAAAGAAAGCTGGGGCCTTAGGACGCTTGCCTACAAGATCAAAAAGAACCGCAAGGGCCACTACACCCTTATGAACATTGATGCGCCAGCCGACGCCGTACACGAGATGGAACGTCAGATGCGCATCAACGAAGACGTCCTGCGCTATATTACCTTCCGGATCGACGAATTCGAAGAAGGGCCGTCCGCGATGATGCGGAGCCGCGATCGCGATGATCGCCCGCGCCGTGGCCGTGACGACCGAGGTGACCGGGGGTCGCATCGCGACGATCCGCCGAAGGAACCGGTTGCAGAAGACAAATTGGCCGAAGCCCCCGCAGAACCCGAAGATCAAAATGAAGGAGACAACGCATGAGCCGCCCGTCCTTTTTCCGGCGCCGCAAGTCCTGTCCCTTCTCCGGCCCGAACGCTCCCAAGATTGACTACAAAGACACAAGGACACTGGGCCGGTTTGTATCAGAGCGCGGAAAGATCGTGCCAAGCCGCATCACCGCCGTGTCCGCTAAAAAGCAGCGCGAACTGGCGAAAGCCATTAAGCACGCGCGCTACTTGGCGCTGATGCCCTACACGGTCAGCTAAAGGCGCGCGTTCGCGGGAGGACAGACCATGCCAAGGGAGGCGCTGATCGGAATCGGCGCCGGGCTGGCAAGCGCGGTGGCATCCCTGGCGTTTGTCGCCGGGGTACCTTTTGCGTTGACGCTCGTCTACTTGTCGCCGTTGCCGCTGATGGCCGCAGGTTTGGCGTTGGGATACCGAGTTACGGTGATTGGCGCGAGCGCAGGTTTGGTAGCTACCGGATTGGGCGGTGGAGTAGCCTCCATGTTGATCTTCGGTGCAGTCCAGGCCTTTCCCGCCGTGTTGGTGGTTTTTATGGCGCTTTTGCGCCGCGAACATGGCGACGTACAAGGGAATCCAAGAACAGGCGCTTGGTACCCAGTGGGGCATATCGTCGCCCATCTCGGTATGTTGGGTGGCTTACTGCTGATCCTGACGGCGTTTTTCACTGCCAATCCAGGGCTAAGCAGCTTGATTCTAAACCATCTCGGAGAAGCCTTCGAGATGATGGCGCCGCACCTGCCGGAAAAGGGCCGACAGCGCTTCGCCGACATGCTGACACCGCTGTTCGCCGGCGCGGTGGCGGCAAGCTGGGTGATCATGACTGTGGTAAACAGTGTGATGGCCCAGGGCCTGGTGGTCCGCATGAACCAAAATATCCGGCCCCGGCCCCAATACTCGGCTATCGATCTGCCGCA
>CAJWVP010000141.1 GCA_913048145.1 uncultured Rhodospirillaceae bacterium | reverse complement strand
GATTCCGCGCTAGCAATGATTCTGCAGTACACTTATGCAGAAACTGCATAGCTAGTAGTTGTTTTCTACGCTCTGCAGCTTAAAAATATTAAAATGGGTTGGTTTTCAACTGATTTAGCAGAAAATCCCGCAACACCGCGATTCGCATGGAATCCCTGAGCTCCTCGGGATAGACAAAATAGGCCGTAATGGAAGGCCCTCGGCATTCAGGGAGGATTTCAACCAGATTACCGGCCTCCTGGCTCATGTAGTCGGGCAGGGCGCCGATCCCCAGCCCACTCTGCACGGCGCGGAAAATGCCGTAAATATTCGACACCTGCAGGACCGGCTTACGTTTCCGGTCCCTCGACACACCCTCGGTCAGCAGCCAGTTCAAATTTTCCGTCGGCGGGCGCGCATCCTCGCCATAGACGATCAGGCGATGATCATCCAACTCGCGCGCCGATGTCGGCATGCCGTAGCGCTTCAGATACTCGGGCGCGGCATAGACGTGGTAGCGCATGGTCATCAACTGGCGGCGGATCAAATCCGGTTGCGTCGGCGTCGTCATGCGGATGGCCGCATCGGCCTCCCGCATGGACAAGTCAAGTTCATTGTCCGCCAATACTAGGGATACTTCGATGTCCGGATACCGTTCCACGAACGCGTTGATTCGCGATGTCAGCCACACCGTACCAAACGCGATGGTCGTATTGATTTTCAATACGCCCTGGGGCTTTTCTCGGTTTTCCGTCATTTGCGCTTCGGCCATGGCGAGCTGCGCGAACACGTCATGCGCCGTTCGGTAGAGCAGTTCCCCCTGCTCCGTCATTTTCAGGCCGCGGGCGTGACGATGAAAGAGGGCCACGTTTAGGCTTTCTTCCAGGGTCGCAATCTGCCGGCTCACCGCCGATTGGCTCAAGTTTAGGGTGTCGCCGGCGTGGGTAAAGCTTCCCGCCTCCGCGACAGCATGGAATATCCTTAGTTTGTCCCAATCCATGGCCCTACACCTTGGTTGGAGGGAATTTTACGTACCGCGCGGCCTACTCGGCAGCTTCATGGATCGGTTCCTGCGCGGCTAGGAATCCTTCAGCCTCCAAAGCCGCCATGCAACCTGTACCAGCAGCCGTGACCGCCTGCTGGTAGATTTTATCCTGCACATCGCCCGCCGCGTAGACGCCCGGTACGTTGGTCGCGGTACTGTCAGGCGCAGTATGAATGTAACTTTCGTCGTCCATGTCCAGTTGGCCCTTGAAGATGTCCGTGTTCGGGTCATGGCCGATGGCGATGAACACGCCATGCACGTCCAAGTCCGTGGTTTCGCCGGAATGCACATTACGAATACGCGCACCGGTGACGCCCAAAGGGTCGGAATCACCCAAAATCTCATCAAGGACACTGTTCCACTGGACTTCTATCTTCTCATTACGGAGCAGCCTCTCTTGTAGAATTTTCTCCGCTCGCAATTCATCGCGCCGATGCACCAGGATGACCTTCGAGGCAAAGTTGGTCAGGAACAGGGCCTCTTCCACCGCAGTGTTGCCGCCACCGATTACCGCCACCGGCTTTTCGCGATAAAAGAATCCATCGCAGGTAGCACAGGCGGACACACCGAAGCCCATGAATTTCTCTTCCGTTTCTAGGCCGAGCCAACGCGCGCTAGCGCCCGTGCAGATGATCATGGTTTCACCCGTATAAACGGTGCCGGAATCGCCCACCGCCTTGAAGGGCCTGGCGCTTAGATCTGTCGTCACAATGATATCTTCGAACATTTCGGTGCCGACGCTACGGGCTTGGGCTTCCATCTGCTCCATGAGCCAAGGCCCCTGCACCACGTCGGCGAAACCCGGGTAGTTCTCCACATCTGTCGTGATCGTCAGCTGACCACCAGGCTGCAGGCCACGCACCAGAACCGGCTTCAAATTCGCCCGCGCCGCGTAAATGGCGGCCGTATACCCGGCGCTGCCGGAGCCGATGATGAGAACTCTGCTGTGATGGGTCTCGGACATGCAGGTCGTTCCTTCAAATGTGCCCAGCGATCATCCCGAGAGCTAACATAGGAAGCCGCATGGCCGCGCGCAAGCGAGGGTTCGCCGGAGATAGGATGATCGGTTGGCCGGCACGATCAACTCACGGCGCCAGAACCGTGAAGACGCCGCGCTCCTGTTCGTCCAGCTGATTGACTAGGTTTATCTCCCATTCCAGGTACTGACGCATGTGATCCTTGTTGCCGCCGTGGCGCTCCGCCGTGAAGGCGATGAAATCAATCCGTGTCGATGTGGCCGCTGCGTCGGCGACCGCGCCGCCTGCATCTTCCCAGGCGCTCATGCCACCCGCTAAAAAATGAATATCGTCATGCCCCATGCGGAAGAGATCGCGGGCCAACAGACCAGCAGCGCCTTGATCGTCAGCGACCATAACGATTGGCACACCGGCGACAATCGACGCCTCTTGAAGGTTTGGACGGACGACCCAGGTGGCGCCCAGAATGTGCCTCGCCTCGAAGTCGGCACTGGGGCGCAAATCAAGGATGCAAACTTTGCCCTCACCGGTCATCGTCATCAACTCGCACGCTTCAATGATCGGTAACTTAGGCGCCGGTGCGCGCGTGCCATTGCGCGCCAGGCCATCCGAACCAATGCCGCCGGCCAAGACATGGACGTCCCACCCCATCTGCTTCAGCCAATGGGCCGTACAGACGGCGCGCACCTCCGTGTCGTCGCAAACCACGATCCGTGCGCCGCGCACACCTACCCATCGGTCCGTGGCCTGCACCAGCTGCCCACCCGGCGCATGCCGGCTACCTGGCAGGTGGCCACCCACATATTCATCACGGCTGCGCACATCCAACAAATAGAGCGTCCGTGTCACGTCCCCTTGCCATTCGGCGAGGGTATCATGATCCACAAAGGACAGGTCATACCGATCCGCAACGGACTTCGCTCGGACCCAGGCCTGTTCCATAGCCGGCGCCATGACGCCGGAAGGGGGAAACCGCTTGGCCCCGTACTCCAATTCCCGATCCGCGAGCGCCCAGCCCTGTGTGCCGTTCTCAAGCGCAATCACTTTGTTCGCGATACCGAAATTGATCAAAGTCTGGGCCCCGATGATCGAGCGGGTCCGCCCGGCGCAGTTGATGACCACGGTGGTCTCTGCGTTGGTGACCAGATCATTGAAGCGCAGAGGCAATTCTGCATTTGGACAAGAAATACCACCCGGTATGCTGAACCGATGGTATTCCTCTGGCGTGCGTCCATCCAGGATAATGAAATCGCCGCCCTTCTCCTGCATGCCTGCTAGGTCGTCGGCGCTGAGCCGCGGTGTATCCAACTCGTGTTCGACTAGCTCTCCGAATGTCTTGGAAGGCAGGTTGACGCCTTCGTAAAGGGTATGACCGGCCGCCGCCCAGGCCGGCGCACCGCCCTCCATGACCGCCACATCCGTATACCCTTCAACAGAAAGGGCCGCAGCTGCCTTCTCCGACACACCGTCGCCAGCATCGTAGATAACGATGGACGTATCCAGATGGGGCACGAAATCACAAACTTCAGCTTCAAGACGGCTATAGGGCACGTGCGTCGCGAAAAACAAGTGGCCCGACGCGTATTGGCCTGCTTCGCGAACGTCGAGAACCGCTAGTTCAGCTGTGTTTGCCAAGGCCGCGTCGAGCTTGTCTCTGAGTGAGGTTACAGAAATCTGTTCGGTCATCTACTGTCTCCACTGGTAAGCATTTCGTTTTATCCGCCGTGGCTAGCTTGGGCAAGGGTGGCCCGTTATACTGTCGGGAATGAATGCTAACTTCATCATTATCAGCGGCGGCATGGTAGAGCTTAGCGCTCACCTTCGGATTGCAGCGCCAGACTTTAGACACCCTGATTCTGGATGAAGACGATGTGGCCTTTCGCGTGGCACGCGAGAATTTCCGACTAGTTTGGCTGCAATAAAAGGGTTTCAGCTGTCCGGAATATGCCGCTTCGACCCGGCGTTCCGCGGAGGTCGATTAGGTCAGCAGGAAACCGTGCTTGAAGGGGTCGTCATCGGCGATTGTGATCACGTTATCACCGTAAATCCTCGCCCAGCCCTCGATGGACGGAATAATAGCCGATTTGTCGCCAACGGTTGCTGCTGCTTCAACCCGGCCGTTGAACAGGCTGCCGATGATGCTCTCGTGAATGAAATCGTCGCCCACCTTGAGATCGCCACGGGCCGCCCAATGAGCCATGCGCGCTGACGTTCCGGTCCCGCAGGGCGAGCGGTCGATGGCCTTGTCGCCATAGAACACGGCGTTCCGCGCATGGGCACCGCGCGATTGGGATTTGCCTGTCCACATGACGTGAGACAGACCTTGAATCTCTGGGTTCTCGGGGTGAACAAAAGTGTATGCCTCGTTCATCAACTGACGCACCAGCGGGCTGAGGCGTTGGATATCGCCGGGCGTCAAGTCGGCCAGATCGTAGAAATTCTCTTGACGCTCTATGATGGCATAGAAGTTGCCCCCATAAGCCACATCCATGACCAACCGACCCAGCTCCGGCACCTCCACCTCCAGGTTTTCAGCGACCAGAAAACTTGCCACGTTGGTGATACGCACGGCACTGACACGGCCGTTTTCCTCGCAGTAGGTAGCTTCGACCAGGCCGGCCGGGGTGTCCAGCCGCAGCACGCCCGGCGTCTTCGGCGTCACTAGACCGCGTTCCAGCGCAACCGTGACTGTGCCGATGGTACCGTGACCACACATGGGCAGGCAGCCCGACACTTCGATGAACAAAATGCCCAGGTCACAGTCATCGCGTGTCGGTTCGTAGAGGATCGAACCCGACATGACCTCGTGGCCCCGCGGCTCGTACATGAGCCCGGTCCGGATCCAGTCGTACTCAGCGAGAAAATGCCGCCGGCGCTCCAGCATGGTCGCGCCATCCAGTTCGGGCCCACCGCCGGCGACAACCCGGACAGGGTTGCCGCAGGTGTGGGCATCGATGCAAGTGAACGTGCCCGTCTGAGATTTTATGCTCATGATGAGAACCTTCCGATACGAAACGGGGTGAGATCAAGGCCAGCCTCTTCGCCCCGCAGCAGAGCCGCAACCAAACGGCCAGTAGTTGCGCTGCCGGTGAGGCCCAAATGCCCGTGCCCGAAGGCATATAAGATATTGCTGTGACGGCTAGCGCGGCCGATTACGGGCAGGGAATCAGGTGTCGATGGCCGATGACCCATCCACACTTTACCTCCGCCCACATTGAGATCAGGTAAGTACTGAGCCGCCAATCGGAGGAGCGCCTTGGAGCGGGCAAAGTTGGGCGGCGCCTCCAGGCCGGCGAATTCAACGGCGCCACCAATGCGCAGGCCCGCGGACATGGGTGTGGCGACAAAGTGATCTTCGGCGAACGTGACCATTCGGTTCAGGGAGACGCCGGGATTGGGTAAAGTAGTATTGTAGCCACGCTCCGTTTCCAGGGGGCACCAATCGCCCAACTGTTCCGACAAGTGGTGCGACCACGCGCCGGCAGCGATGACCAGATGATCGAAGGGATACCGATGGCCGCCGGTGCCGGTAACCGCGTCACCATCAAGCGTCGCCACATGACAGGCCTTAAATGCCACACCCCGCTCTCGGAGATGCGCCATCAACCCGACGACATAGGCTTTTGGATCAACGTAGGTTGCCCAATCATCCGTGCGCACGGCACAAGTGGCCGTCGGCCCCAGGGCGGGCTCCGCCACCGCAAGGCCGTCACGGTCTAGAAATGTGCAGGCGAGCCCCTGCCGTTCTCGAATTTTCCAATCAGGCGACGCATCCCTTACAGCGGGCGAACGGTAGACCCAAAGATGGCCATCCTTGTTCAACAGATGGCCAAGGCCTGATTCCTGGTGAATGGTGCCATGATCATCAAAAGCGGTTGCCAGAAGCGATCCCATGGACGCCGCGCTGGCCGCGTACTGGCGTTTGTTGGCAGCGCGGAGGAACCGGGACAGATAAGGCCAGAGCCGCCACATGTAGCCCATCCGGATGGACAGCGGCCCCAGGGGATCAAGGAGATAGCGCGGCACCTTCCAGACAATACCAGGCGCGGCAATGGGCATGACCTCGGGTTGCGCAATCGCGCCGGCATTACCGAGAGAGGCCCGGTCACCATCAGGGTCACGATCCAGGACCGTGACGTCATGGCCGGCGCGGCGTAGGAAGAATGCGCAGCTCAGGCCAACAATACCCGCGCCGACCACAAGGGCCCGAGACTGCATCTTTGGCACGGGTCGGATCAGAGGTTCGGGCGGTTGGCGAGGGCCGTTTCGACGATCTCCGTAACCATCCACCGCTCCTCACCCTCAAGCGTCATACGCGGACCTCGGACCCATTCTGAACCTTCGCCGGTGATCTGGTTGGCCAACTTGATCATCTGGACCAACTTTACATCCACATCCAGATGCAAAAGCGGCATAAACCAGCGGTACAGCTCGACGGCTTCGTCCACCTTGCCATCTCGCGCCAGTTCGAACAGGCGCACAGATTCCCGGGGAAAGCTGTTGACCAGACCCGCAACCCAGCCAACGGCACCGAACAACACGTTTTCCAAGACCAGGTCGTCAACTCCACAGAACAAGCGATAGCGGTCGCCGCAAGCGTTGACCATGTCGGTCATCCGGCGACTGTCGTGGGAGGATTCCTTGACGGCGACGATGTTCTCCACGTTCGCCAACTGGACGAAGGATTCTGGCGTCAGATCCACCTTATAGGCGACACGGTTGTTGTAGATCATGATCGGCAGATCCGTTGCCGCCGCGACCCCCCGGAAATGCGTCATAGCCTCGCGTTGGTCCTGCGAATAAACCATGCACGGCAACACCATGAGCCCCGCGCAACCGGCCCGTTCCGCCCGGCGCACATGGTCGATGGCCATGTCGGTGGTGAACTCCGCGACGCCGCTCAGTACGGGCAAATCTCCCGCCGCCTCCACGGCGGCTGTGAGCACCGCCTCTTTCTCGTCATCGTAGAGCGAGGTGTTTTCTCCTAAGGTCCCCAACATCACGAAACCGGCGACACCCGCGTCCACGCATGACTGGATATGGCGTTGCGTCGCCTCCAGGTTCAGGGCGCCGTCTTCCTTAAATTCGGTCATCAACGCAGGATAAACCCCAGCCCATTCCGCACACATGATTAATTCCTCCCAACTTTATTCGGGGATATTGCCTGCTTCACCCAGTCCCGCCAAGCCGGATCCCACCACCCCGGGAAATGGTCGCGACATGGCCAGATACAAAGGCATCTATGGGACACTGCAACACGGGAATGCCGTTCAAGCCAATCTCCTCGGCGGCGACCACCCCAAGCCCCAAAATAGCGTCGACCTCTGCCATGACCAGCGCGGCCGGGGCCACGTCGTTGTGGAGAAGCTCAAGCATAATGGCACTCGAAGAACTCGAGCCAATCATACCAGGCAGCGCCAGAATGGTCCCAGCAATTTCAGCGC
>CAJWVP010000140.1 GCA_913048145.1 uncultured Rhodospirillaceae bacterium | reverse complement strand
GGCGCGCGAATTGGCCGGGCCTGCCGTTCATGCGTTGAGCGTGCGTCTCCTATTGGCGGCGGAGCATGCCTTGCTGGAGGCGCAGGCTATGGTGCGCGCAGCACGATGCCTAGATCGCGCACGTCGACTTGATGCGACAAGCGCCAGCGCATCGCGGGTGGCTGGGATTCTCTTGTTCAAATGTGGTATTTTCGAGCTGGCCAGTACGGCACTACTATACGCCGCCGATGCCAATCCTCATGACTCCCTGGCGCGGCGCTACCTGTCGGTGGCGCGATTTGCTGTATCGCCGGATGGCGAGCCGGCGAATGGGGAATTCGCGCCGGCATCCGAGGAACTTCTCGACATTGCCGATACGTTGGCGTCGCAATTAGATTTTGCCAAGGCGACGGAGTTTTGTGATCGCGCGATTGCCCAAACGCCCGATAACTTGTCGGTTGTATTCATGTTTGCCCAGTTGAGCGGGTTGCGCGGCGATACGGATGGCGCCATCCGTGTGCTCGAGGACGCGCTTGCCAATCACCCAAGTGCCGCGGAGGTGGAGGGGCGTCTTGCGAATATGTATCTGGCTCAGGCACGTTTGGCTGAGGCATGGCCCTTGTTCGAGAGCCGATTGCGGCGTCAGCGCGGTAGCACGCCGCGGCCCCTGCCGCCGGTGCCCCAATGGACGGGCGAAGCACTTGCGGGGCGGTCCATTCTCATTTGGCGCGAAGAGGGAATCGGGGATGAAATCCGCTTTTCCTCATGTCTTACCGATGCGCTTAGCGTTCTAGACGCCAAGGTCACCTATGAATGTGACGCCCGGTTGCAGGGACTTTATGCGAGGTCATTTCCCGAAATCACCGTGCGTGACGAAGACCTAACGCATGCGGATATTAACCAGTTTGATGTCCATATGCCAGCTGGAAGCCTTCCGGGAATGTTCCGGCGTTCGCTTGCGGAATTTCCCGTCGATGGTGCTTTCTTAAAGGCTGACCCGGACAGGGTCGCCGCTTGGCGCCGCCGCCTGGACGAACTGGGCCCCGGCCCGAAGATCGGTGCCGGTTGGCGGTCGCTAAATGCGGGTTGGCACAAACTGCCGCTGCATAGCCGCCTGGACGACTGGCAGCCCATCGCAGCTGTCGATCGTGTGCATTTGATCAGTCTGCAGAGCGGGTTACGCGCCGGCGAGATCGAGGCCGCTGCGGCGAATGGCGTCGCCGTTTATCGGTTCGACGAACTCGACATAGATAACGACATGGAGAACGCGGCGGCGCTGATGTCCGCGCTCGACGCCGTTGTCTCGAGCCAATGCTGGCTCTTGCATCTGTGTGGGGCCCTGGGCGTCAAGGTCTACACCTTTAACGCAAGGCCCAACCCCTATCTTATGGATCAGGACACGAACCCGTGGGCTCCGTCGGTGGAAGTGATTTACCGCGAACACGGCGCAACCTGGGCGAGAGCTATGACGGAGATCGCCGATCGGCTTCGCGTCCGCTTCAAAGGGCGGGATTGAAGTCATGGACCTGCCTGCCGCGGCCCTTGATGTCGAGGGCCGATGGCGCGGTCGACACGAAGACCCTGATCGTCACGCTCAAGCCAAAGTCGTTCATGGCCGATAGATATTCTGGTCCCTGGTCCAAAAATGTCGAAGTGTTCTATCGGGCCTTTGATCAAAGTTGGACGAATGTTGATGGGCAGGTGAAAATGGCGCTCGATAGGCGTCTCTGGGACGAAGGGTTAGAGTGAGTTTATGGCTGGTATTCTATGCATCATTCCTGCGCGTGGAGGGTCGAAGGGTGTACCGGGGAAGAACCTCCGTCCCCTCGGGGGCTTTCCTTTGATCTCGCACGCCATAAAAACCGCGGTAAGCGTGTCGGCGATTTCGGACGTGGTGCTGTCCACGGAGCATCCCATGATTGCCGAAATCGGTGCCAGTTTTGGCGCCCAAGTCCCGTTCCTGCGGCCGAAGGAAATTGCCGATGACATGGCCGCCCTGATCGATGTGGTTCGTCAGGGATATACGCATTTTACAGCACGGAGCCGGACCTTCGACGGTGTGCTGTGCCTGCAGCCGACGGCCCCCTTCATCAAATCGTCGACGATCACAGAAGCTATTGAATTGCTTCAAGAAAGTGGTTGTGATAGTGTCACCACAGTGTCTCAAATGTCTGAGGGACACCCCTATACCGCGAAGCGCATGGAGTCACAGAACGTGATCACCAACTTCTGCGACCCGCCGCCAGGTGTGGACGTATCATCCCGGCAAAGCCGGGAACCCGCGTACTTCCTGACGGGCGGTTTCTATTTGCGCAGTATTTCACTGATCGAAAGCGGGGCTCGAGAGGGCCATGTACTCGGTGATGATGGTCGAGCTATCCACGTTTCGGAAGTCGAGGCGACGGACATCAACACGGAGTTAGATTTCCGTTTCGCCGAGTTCCTGCTGAAGGAAGGATTGGTTTGATGAGAATCCTTATGATCAATGCTCGCAACGATACCAATGTCAGCCACTCGCGAAAGGGCATGTACGTGCCCCTGGGCATCCTATCCGTGGCTACCTATGCCGAGGCAGAGTTGGCTGACCGGATCGCGATCGACGTGGTGGATGAGGACGTGGAAGCCCTAGCGTTGGACCGCCTGGCCGACTACGACCTTGTCGGCTTTTACGCCACCACGTTTAATTATGGACAAACCATCGCTTATGCGAAACGGGTGAAGGAGCACGGTGGCACGACCGTTCTGGCCGGTCCCCACCCAACAGCCCTTCCCGAGAACGTGGTGCGCAACAAACCGTGTGTCGATTTCGTCATCGCGGGAGAAGGCGAGGTTCCGTTCGTCCAATTGCTCCGCCACCTCCTTTACGAAGAGGTGGACATTGAAGGGATTCCTCATCTAACACACCGGCGCGCCGACGGTGACGTTATCCGTAACACTGCGCGCCATGACAATGATCTGGAGGTGCTGCCGATCCCGTCGCGGAAATATGTTCCCATGGAGCGCTATATCGACAATTACCAACGCGCGTATCCGCAGCATGATCATCTGCGCCATGGCTCTATCATGACGTCTAAGGGGTGTCATTGGCGTGACAAGACGGATGGTGGGTGCGTGTTTTGTGCCCGGCACGACGAAGGTCTGAGGTTCCGGGGCATCGACCAGCTTTGGGATGAGATCCGGATCCTTAAGGATGATTACGGGGTCAACTATATCTGGGACGCGGCCGACGACAGTCTCAATGATACGGAGTGGTTTAAAGCGTTCGTCGATCGCCGGCCAAAGGATCTGGATGATATCGGGTTCTTCATCTATTCCCGTGTGACCCCCATTCGCCCTGATATTATCTCTTATTTTCAACGCCTGAATGTGGACGAGGTGTATCTTGGCGTGGAGAGTGGCGACACCGGTGTTCTGAAAAGCGCGGTGAAAGGTCAATCTTTGAAATCCATCCGTCGAGCCTTGCAGCTGATTGGCGATGGTGGCATGCGCTATTTTCCGAGCTTCGTCCTGGGTCTTCCCGGTGAATCCGAAGAAAGCCTGGAGGCCACGTATCGCCTTTGTGAAGAGATTGTCGATCAAGGGTCGCTGGAGCGTGCCTCTGCGTCCATTCTCATGCCCATTCCGGGTTCCCCTTCCTTTGCAAAGCTGCTGCAACGCCTGCCGGCGGAGGGGGTGCCCTTGGACAAGGCCGATGAGATTGATCTCATAGCTCTTGAGACATATTGGGCGGATCATTACACCGAGGTGGATCATGCGACGCTCGTCCACTACAAGCAGCGTATCGATGACCTCATGTCGGGAACGGCTGTGACCTTTGGTACGGCCGGCGAGGCAGAGGATTTGGCCGCCGCTGAGTAGGCGGCGTCGAGACGGAAGCGGAGGAGCGGATGCCGACCAACGATACGGATTACACACAATCCGTCGAGCTGGCGTACTTGGCCCTTATGAAGGGGGAGACCGACGAGGCGCTTGAGCATTGCCAAGCCGCCGCGCGCGAAAACCCCCTGAGTCTTGGGCATCTTTATTTGCTGGGACTGGTGTCGATGTCGCTCAAGGATATTGGTCGCGGCATCAAGTTTTTTGAAGAAGGACATCGTCGCGCGCCCAATAACAAGGAGTTTGTTGATGCATTGGCTGCGCTGACCGCGCGGATCGGCAATATGAGCGACAGTATGTATTACGCAAAGCTCTCTCTGGTGACCGATACTGATCCGGATCTGTCGAAGTATGCACCATTTGAATTCGAAGAGCTGGAACGTAACCTGGAGCATGCGGGCATCTCTACCTATTTTGTTGACGCGACCATCTCCTATCATGAGCGGAATTATCTCGAATGCGTCGACTTGTGTGGCAAGGAATTGGCAGTGCATCCGGAAAATGCGGAATGCCATCAGTTGATGGGGCGGGCGTGGACTCACATTCACGAATATGACGAGGCGGTGAAGTCTCTGACCCGGGCCGCTGAGTTGGTGCCCGACGAAGCCGCGAATTTTCTCTATCTGGGTGACGCCTTGATGGCGTCGGGCCGTTTGATGGAAGCGGATGGCATTTACCAAGATGGCATCAAAAAGCACCCTGAAGACGTAGAGCTGCGAAATCGATCGATCGACGCCTCCGCGTTTGGGTCGGAAGATGTTCGAAGGTCAGGCTTGGGCCAGTTGGCACCACTTTCCGAACTACTCACCGACGAAACGCCGGAGTGCCCGGCGCGGCCGGTGGCACCGGTTCATGGCGATACACGGTTCATTGTTGGTTTCTTGCTCAATGAGGCGGTCCTTCATGATTCCGTGCGTTTCGTGGAAAGCCTGTTCAGGGCCCGGGACCTTGTTCGGACAAAATTCATCGTCTACCAACAATATAGCCAGCCTTACGCGGGGACCGTCGCACTTCGGCAGTCGGTGGACGACTGGCGTCTAACCCACGATATCGAGGATCCCACGCTTGATCTCATTATTCGGAACGATCGCCTGAGCGTGTTGATTGATCTTTGCGGATCGCGCCCGGGGCACCGTCAGCAGGTTCTGCGCGGAAAGCCAGCGCCGCTGACGTTAAATTGGCTGGGCTTTCCATACGCACCCCTGTCGGCGACAACGGATGGTATCCTCGCTGATACCATCGTCGGCGAAGCGCTCTCCGCCGACGGATTGGATGTCCCCGTGGTCAGCTTGGGCGAGGGCATGGTTTGCTACGGTGGCGGCTCTGTCGAGTTGGAGACGGGGGGCGAGAATTTGGCGCCCGCCTCCGCTCACGGCGTGGTGACCTATGGGGCGTATCTCGATCTGGTTCGGCTGTCCGAATCGGCCTCTCTTTGGGCATCTGTGCTTCGTGCTGCGCCGGAGGCGCGCTTACTGCTTGGGGCTAACGGCGAGGTCTATCCCGGAGCAAGAAGTTATATAAATCAGTTGTTTAGCGATCTGGGGGTTGTTGACCGTGTGGTCGTGCCGGATGCTGATGATCGAACCACGGACCGGACCGGATTTCTTGCAGCTATTGATATCCTTTTAGAAGCCCGGCACGTCAGCAACCCGTCCCTTATGTGCGATGCCTTGTGGATGGGGGTCCCCGTGGTCGCATCGGTCGGGCACCGGCCGTCCAGTCAAATCGCGCGGTCCATACTGAACGCCGCCGGCAAGTCCGAGTGGATTGGTTCCGAAGACGCGCGGACCGTGCAAATCGCCGTGGAGCTGGGTGCCGACGTCGCGCGCCTCGCCATGTTCCGTCAATCTCTACGCACGGAAATCCAGGCCAGTCCCCTGTGTAATGAACCGGAATTCGCGGAACGTTTTCTGAAGACCTTGGAGAACTATGTGGCTGCGCGTACTTAAAACCCGGCCTAAAGTAGAATGTTGACGACCGACCCTGCTGGCACCGCATTGGGATCGAACAATTTCTGACCCAGTTGATCGGCAAAGGCCTGACTGGATTCAAAGGCCAATGAGAGCGAGTTCAGGAGTTGGCCGTATTCCTCACGAATTTTCGCCACCTCGTTCGCTTTATCCGCTTGCTCGGCGATCCGCGCGGCTTCGATCTGTAGAATAGTGGCCCTTATGTTTTTGGCGGTATTCTCGCGAATGTTTTCCGCGCCTTCCGCCTTCAGAAGAAGGACAGAGGCGGTATTCGCAATCTGCAATTCCGCGGCATCAATGGCGGCTTGCGCTGCGGCATCGTCGGCGAAGTCACTGCGTGCTGTCGCTGCAACCGTCGTGCCGTCACCGTCCGTGATGCTGACCAAACCTTCGCGTCGCAATTTGGTGATACCGTCATCGATGTAAATCCCGACGGTCGTTCCGTTGGACACATGGGTGTGGCCAATAGCCTGATTGATCTTGCCCAAGATTGCGTTGAAATCATCGGTGTTGTTGTTGTTCAAAGCCGTCTGAAGACTATCAAGCCGTTGCGCCAGGCCGCCAGCCGCATTGATATTTCGACTGTTGTCGAAAATGAAGTGATCTAAATCCGCTTGGAACCGTTGCAGGCGCTTTTGTGAACTCACGAGGAACGGATCGATATTGTTGACTAGACCATCATCCGCCGTGACTTCTTCAACCTTGTCATTGAGCCTGTCGATGAGGGTGTTTTGGAGAGCGTTGAACGCCAATTCAAATCGCGGGCGATTAGAAATAGTCGCGGTATTCGCAAACCCGTGCGCGAAATTATCTCTGCTAAAAATATCGGCTGGTCCAACCACCTGTGCTTCTCCATTCTGGTTCCGCTAGGTTGACATCTAGTAGCACAATAGATCGAAAAAAGACAGTCATTTCAGTTATTTCAAGTGAAATAAGGTCAATGTTATATCTCTGCCGGGCGGATTTCGGGACGGGCGATGGCGTTTGTCTGCTTACCGGTTCGCCAAGGCATGGTAAAACAGTGTGGATGGGCTAGTTTTTTTCTGATTTTGCACGTTTTGGGCGCTTCGCTGACTTCTTTTCGGGTTCCAGGGTGGCATAAAAGTCCAGGATCACGTTAGCGATACGGATGGTTTGATCAACGAATTCCTCGCGCACGATCTCCAAGAATTTTTCGCGGTTTTCGCCGGCATTTAGGACCCGTTGGTAGTAAAAGTAACACGCCGCCATGGCCATGAAGGTGGAGCCCCGGTAGTAGTGCATTTCGCTACTAGCTGGCCCGGCATTCGGAATGAAATCGCGTGTCAACTCGCACATGTAGGTGAAGGGAAAGTCTGATCTCCAGGTTTTCTTCTCCTTGTCCAACTCAGCCGCCTGTTCGGCGGACATGTCCGTATCGCGTGCAGGTTGGATGCCATATCCATCTTCGACCCCGCCATTGGTAAGGCGAGGGTTGATGCGGGGTGCGCCGCACCGGGTCAAGAGGAGGTCTCGGAACCGTTTTATCCGTCGTATGGGATCCCAGCCGTTCCAGGATTTACGGAAATGGGCATGGGTGTATGGTACATAAAGGTCGACGATCCTTTCTACCTCCTCGCGCTTGTCGCCGGAGTCGGGGAGCGTGATTTCCGATGAAAGC
>CAJWVP010000139.1 GCA_913048145.1 uncultured Rhodospirillaceae bacterium | reverse complement strand
CCGAGAAATTGGCCGCCGCATGGCGCATGCCCTCGGCGATGGCTTCGGGCGCCAGGCCGCTCTCTAGCCGCGTATTGGCGACATTGATGATCTGATTGGCCAGCTGAATGCTGAGCGTTCTTAGATCTTCTTTGGGATTTGGCGGGGACTCCATTTGGCGATCCTGATCGGCTGAAATATTAAAGACGGGACCCTACCACAAGGGAGTATCCAAAGAAAACAATCGGCTCATACCGTCCGCGAAGTTGGTCAGTCAATTTTGGACCAGTTCCTCAAGCTCCTCTTGACCATGGCCATTTACCAAGAATTTACCGCTCTCTGATATGCCTCACTCTAAATCAAGTGAATGCAGCTAAGGATTCCGTCATGGGCGCCGTATTGGGCACCATCGCTATCGTGATCAGCTTAACGGCGCTGTGGTTTACCGTCGAGGTCCTACGCCGTCTGGACGCGCGTGGCGAAAGTTTGGTTCGACCACATCTCAGAAGCCTCAAGGTGCGATTGTCGGAAACCAATCGCCGCATTAGTGATTTGGAGGTGCGGCTCGGGCAAGTTGAGAACCGTCTCACGGCGACGCGGCTTGAAAGTCGCGCGGCCCGGGATCTTGCCGAGGAAACGCGGGCAATCCGGCATGGACTGCGACGCTCGCGCGAGGCAGCCAGCAGATCCAGAGCCTATCACGCATAAGTGTCCTGGCGAAAACGTGGGACGCTTATGTTCCAATTCTCTATAGCTGCCGGTATTGCGGTCACGGTTGTGGTTAGATTGAGAGAAAACAAAAGCGCAACTTCGACGTCAAATTTGATATACACATACTGGCGGGCATTGAGCTCCTCTTGGTTGTCCTGTTAGCCGTCGCGCCGGCGATGGCCTGCGGGGTCGTGTATATCTTCTGGGTAAACAAGGCTTTCATGGGTATGGCCCGGTTGCCTATGTTACGGAAGGTAGGCCCGTTAGGGCATAGTGTGAAGTGGAACGGCGCCACGTGGCTGTTTGCCGGCACAGCCAATCGCGACAGGTTCAAGGTTGTCTCCGAAGAAATTCATGCGTCAATACGGTGGTTATTGCGCCTGGGCGGCGAGCTAGGGGTACGCGGCTTCAAACGTTCCCGATGCCCGGAAGATTTTCGACGGCAGGCTTTATATGTTCGAACCCGCATGTGTCTAGTGCCGGTGGCTAGTCTGTGGAGCAGGTAAGCACATCAAGGCTGGAGATTCGAACTGGCTGAAGATTAAGACCGAATTGAGCAACTATGGAATTGCTTCTCGCGGCGGGGGCCGCTTAACTTTGCCTGGAGGAGGCCCCGCCCTTATGAAACCCGCGCCGTTCGACTATGCCCTGGCCACGTCCATCGACGAGGCCACAAGTTATCTGGCCGACGGCAACGGCGAGGCGATCGTTCTGGCTGGCGGGCAGACCCTGATGCCTATGTTGTCGATGCGCTTGGCTCGCCCCGAATTAGTCATTGATATCAATGGGGTCGATGAGCTTTTCGGTATCGAGGAAACCGACGATTCCGTCATCATCAAGGCGTGCACCCGGCAGGTGACGGCGCTTCATTCAGAAATCGTCAAATCGCGCGTGCCGTTGTTGCACAAGGCAATGCACTTTGTTGGCCACTTCCAGACCCGCAACCGCGGCACCATTGGCGGCTCCGTTGCGCATTCCGATCCGGCAGCGGAAATACCGCTGGCCGCACTGGCCTTAGATTCTGAGGTTGAGTTGAGAAACGTCAATGGTAGCCGCCGGGTTGCGATGGCGGATTACGTGGTCGGCCCTTTGATGACGGCCCGGGAGCCCGATGAGCTTTTGGTTGCTGTCCACCTGCCGGCAATTGTTCCCGGTGTGACGACCGCGACCAGCTTCCATGAAGTTAGCGAGCGCCATGGTGATTTCGCCGTCGTCGCCGTGGCCGCGCATTTGACCTTCGACGGCGCAATCTGCACCAAGGCTGCGGTTGCCTTCGGAGGAGTCGATGATACGCCGGTACGCATTCCCGAATTCGAAACGGGGTTGATCGGGGAAACGCTGGCTTATGGCGTGCCGGATGCCGCTCTTGATCTGATTTCCGATGGGATAAATCCCGGTTCGGATCAGCATGCATCCGCAAACTACCGTCGGCGTGTGGCACGGACTTTGGCTAACCGCGCCGTTTCCGAGGCGGCAGCTGATGCGCGGGGTGGTGCATGACAGACGCCATACATATTCACGTCTCCATCAATGGCAATACAGTGACGGATAGTGTTATCCCGAGGATGACATTGTTGGATTTCCTTCGCTACAAGGCTGGGATGACCGGAACCCACGCGGGTTGTGAACACGGGGTCTGCGGCGCATGTTCGGTGATCTTCGATGGCGATCCCGTAAGATCGTGTTCCCTACTAGCCGTCCAGGCCAACGGTAAATCGGTGATGACGGTCGAGGGGCTGAGCAACGCTGACGGCACTCCAGGTACTCTCCAGGAAGCCTTCCAAGATGCCCATGCCATGCAGTGTGGGTACTGTATTCCGGGCATGCTCGTCTCCGCCCATGCACTGTTGGCGCGCAACGCCGACCCATCCCTTGAAGACATTAAGGAAGCGATCGGCGGAAACATCTGTAGATGCACGGGTTATGTACAGATTATCGAGGCGATCCAGTTGGCAGCGACACGATTGCGTGAGGCCTTGAAATGAACGAGCACCCGGGTGCCAATCTTAAGTTTGTGTCCCGCAAGCGCCGGGTCCGTGAAGACAAGCGTTTCGTTACGGGCACGGCAGTATTCGCGCAAGACGTCAATTTGCCGAATATGAAGCATTGCGCGGTAGTGCAAAGTCCGTATCCGCGCGCTAAGATCCTATCCATCGATGCCAGCCTGGCATTGGCCATGGAAGGCGTACGCTATGTCCTGACTGGGGACGAGTTCCGCGCAAACGCCAATGACATGAAGTTCGGCCTGAATACGCCGGAGGTTAAGTGGTACCCCCTGGCCGTTGATATGACGCGCTATGCTGGTGAGTGGGTAGCGGTCGTTGTTGCCGACGATCCGTATACGGCCGAAGATGCTGCGGAGTTGGTGGAGGTTGATTACGAAGCCCTGAAACCTATCATCGATCCGGAACAAGCCTATGAGGAGAAAGATCGCCTGGTCCATCCGGCGCATGGCTCGAACGTTTTATATGACGGGCATTTCTACTGGGGTACAGTAGACGAGGATTTCGTCGCCGCCGAGGAGAGACTTTCATATCGGGTTCGTTGGGGACGCAGTTCGACTGTTCCCATCGAGACTTTTGGGGTTGTCGCGCGTTGGGACGAGGCGGTCGATATCTTGGATGTCTGGGCATCGATCCAGATGCCGAACTACGTGGAGCTTCTGGCTGCGACCCTTCGTATCCCGTTGAATTGTGTTCGCCTGCATCAAGATGTTGATGTTGGTGGCAGCTATGGCGTCAAACGGGGCATCAAGCACAGTGTCATCGTCGGCTATCTGAGCCGACTTTTGCGCGCACCCGTGCGTATGATCGAGGATCGATTGATAAACATGGCGAGCGGCGACGCCCACGGTCCTGACCGTATTTTTGATACCCAGGTGGCCTTCAATCGCGACGGGAAGATCTTATCCCTAAAGATCCGGGCGCTGGACGACGCTGGAGCCTACCCGGGTCGGGCGCCGTTCCAACTGGCCAAACCGATCAGCGCGATCGTCGGGCCGTACAAGATCAACTCGGTTCAGTACGACGCCATCTCCGTGCTCACGAATAAGACCGGACAAGTGCCGGTGCGTGGTTTTGGTCAGTCGCCGACCAACTACATGATCGAGACCGCTGTGGACAAAGTGGCCCGTCATTTGAACTTGGACCGGATTGAAGTGCGTCGGCGGAACTTTATAAACCACGATGAGTTTCCGTATCAGATCCCAAGCGGTTCAAAATACGACAGCGGTGATTATCACACCGTTCTGCAAAAGGCCCTTGATGCCGCCAACTATGACGAACTTATCAATCGCCGGGATGCAGCCCGCGCGGAAGGCCGGCTGGCTGGGATTGGGATTGGCACGTGCCTCGAACCCGGTGGCGGCAACAATATCTTTGAATACCTCATGAACCCATCGGCCGAGATCACAACCTTTTCGGAAGGTGCTGAAATCCGGGTCGACCCAGACGGCTTGGTTACCGGCGTAGTCGGCACGACCACATCAGGGCAGGGGCACGAGACCCTTGTGGCGACCATCATTGGCGAGGAACTCGGGATCGACCCGGATGATATCCGTGTTGTTCATGCGGACTCGTTAAATGCGCCGATAACGCGGAGCCCGGTAGCTAGCCGCATGGCGATCATGCTGGGTTCATCAACGGCGGCAGCGGCGCAGAAGATCATCGCCAAGGCTATGAAGATCGCGGCCTACAACCTGCAAGAGCCGGAAGATGATCTTGAATACGTGGATGGAAGCGTCTTCGTTCGACGCGATCCGGTGCGGAAGCTAACGTGGAGAGAGATCTGCTTTATTGCGCACAAGGCGTATCACAAGATGCCGGATGATATGGAGCCGGGACTACAGGCGCAGCATGTGTTCCAAGTGCCCGGCGGCGGGCAATTGCCTGATGAGTCCCAGCGTGTCCAGATTTATCCCTGTTTCTCCTTCCAGGCGCACATTCCTTACGTGGAGATCGATCCGGGCACCGGGCATGTAAAAATACTCGACTACGCCATCGGCCACGATTGCGGCACCATGATCAACCCAGACATCGTTCGCGGCATGGTTATTGGTGGTCTTGCCCATGGGATCGGCGCGGCGCTTTACGAGAAATTTGCCTATCGGCCCGATGGCCAGTTCGAAAGCGCGACCTTCGCCGACTATCTGATGCCGTCTGTCTATGAAGTGCCCATGGTCAAGGATGTGGACCACTGCACGCCGTCGCCGCTGACCTCTCACGGCCAAAAAGGGTCGGGCGAGGGCGGCTATCTCGGCGCTCCGGCCGCGATCGCTAGCGCCGTGAATGACGCGCTTCATCCCATGGGCGTTTCCATTCACGAATTACCCATGCGTAGTTACCTTATCGAGAACCTTCTGAACGGCGGAAAGACCGACCCATGATTATCGACACCCATGCCCACTTCACGCCGCAAATCATGCTGAAGGCGTTGGCCTCGAAGATTGACCGGTTTCCAAACATCCAATTATTGGAAGAAGACGGCAAGTACCGGTTGGCGTTTATGGGGCAGGCTCCGACCCGCCCCTTGTCTCCGAAACTCCGCGACTCTGACATGCGTCTGGAATGGATGGACACGCAGTCTATCGACAGCCAAGTGGTGGGCGGTTGGCTCGACAGCTTCGGGTATGAGCTGCCGCCTGAGGAGGGTGAGGCCTGGAGCCAGTTTCTGAATGAATACCAAATGACAGGGACCGAAGACTTGGATCGTCTACATCCCCTGGCCACCGTGCCACTTCAGGATGGCGTGCGTGCCGCGAGGGTACTGGAAGAGGCAATGGCTGCGGGTGCCCATGGGGTTATGATCGGCACGCAACCCAATGGCCAAGCCGGAAACCTGGATGATCCGGACCTGGACCCTTTTTGGGAAGCGGCCGGCGCATTGGGTGCCACGGTCTATATCCATCCCATGTTTGGATGCGGCGATATGCGCCTCAACGATTACGGGATGATGAACGCGGTGGGGCGCGGAACGGACACGACCACTGCCGTCTCGCGGATGCTTTTCGCTGGACATTTTACCCGGTTTGCAGGGCTCCGGTGCGTGGTCTCCCACGGCGGCGGCGCCATTCCGTACATGTTGGGCCGGCTCAAACGCAACCACGCGATCCACCCCGACGAATGCGCGGACGTGGAAGCGGAGTTCAAGAAGCTCTACTTCGACAGTGTGCTTTTTGAGCCAGACGCATTGACGTTCCTGTGTTCTTGCTGCGGCCATGATAAGGTCATGCTTGGCTCAGACTATCCGTTTCCTATCGGAGACATGGAACCTTTAAAGGTGGTCGAAGACGCCGGTTTTGACGACGCCCAAAAGAAGATGATTCTGGCCGAGACGGCCCAGGACCTTTTCCGAATATCCTAGGCCGGACGCGGATGGCACCGCCGTGAACTTCGACGATATCGTCGCGGAAATTTGCGGTCTGTCTGGTCCCATTTAGGGGTGGAGGCCGCACCAACTAATATGATGATCCCCATCGATACGCTGAGCCTGTTTTTCGCCGCTGCCTTGGCACTCGCGCTCGTGCCTGGGCCGGACAATATCTTCGTGCTAACTCAGTCCGCCCTTTATGGGCGGCGTGCGGGGTTGCTAGTGACATTGGGTTTGTGCACCGGGCTCACGGTACACACGGCTGCCGTCACCTTTGGCGTCGCTGCCATTTTTGTAGCGTCCGCGTTGGCGTTCGCCATTCTAAAGGTTATCGGCGCCGGATACCTTCTTTATTTAGCCTGGTGTGCGTTCCGCGCTAGGCCAAATTCCGTGGAGGGAGAAGGTTTGGGGCTATCAGGTGGTAAACTTTATAGTCGTGGCGTGGTGATGAATATTACCAACCCCAAGGTGGCGATCTTCTTCATCGCCTTTCTGCCGCAATTCGCCGACCCAGCCCTTGGCAGTTTGAGCGCGCAGATGATGACCCTTGGTTTCCTGTTTATCGTCACAACTTTCATGGTCTTTGGCAGCGTCGCATGGTTTGCCGGGTTCCTGGGTGAATTCTTGCGTAAATCCGAACGCGCCCAGTGTGTAATTAACCGGATCACTGGGATCATTTTCATGAGTTTGGCGGCACGTCTTTTAATGGCAACGCGTTGATAAAAAATTTTCTCTATGCGGTGACGCGATCGACCCTGGTACGTCGTCATGGGACGGGGGTTTCTGGCGGCATGACCCTCTCGGTGCTGCTGATCCTAACGATCATTCCGCCCATGCTGGCGGTGATGCTGCGCGGTCCATTTGAAGAGGAGTTGCCTGTACCTTTGGCACAGGAAGCCGACTAGGCGACTAGCTGTCCGGTGTATCGGCCGTGCCGTATCGATCTGCGGCCAACGCAATAATCCGCTTAGTTTCTGACCAAATGTCCATGGCATCGATCTCGGGCCGTGTGAACCATCGGCAGTCTTGAGCGTCACCACCGGCCATCAGTGTGCCGCCAACGGCGTGGCCGGCCACGTCTATAAGCGTGTAGTGATATTCGATCTTATCGTCCGCGTCGGGGCGCACAGAATCCACAACGTCAATTAATCCGAAAATCTCTATCTCTAGGCCAGTTTCTTCGCGCACTTCGCGCCGGGCGGCCTCGTGAATGGTCTCGCCCAATTCCTGGGCGCCGCCAGGGAGGCTCCACGATCCTTGCCGGGGCGGCTTGCCGCGTTGGATCATGAGAACCATGTCGCCGTCCAACACTACGGTACCGACACCGACAATCGGTCGCGCGGGATAACGTCGATCACTCATCTGCAAGACCTTATGAAGAATAAACGTGTTACGAATTCAGGACATTCTTGTCTATGAAATGTGGCAGAACTTGTGTATGAAATTCGTCCAAATTCCAAGTAAGATATGATCCGAATTTGAATTTGCGCCACCAATAAGCGATTACGTCGACAAAAGTAAATTGTCTAGAGGTTGAAGGATATGGATCCACTGA
>CAJWVP010000138.1 GCA_913048145.1 uncultured Rhodospirillaceae bacterium | reverse complement strand
CACCCTTTTCCAAGATGGCGCACGGTTTCTACCGTCTTGCGGCGTTAACCCGAGAAGCTCAACTGCGGCGCTAAGTCCCGTCAGATCACCTGGTGCCATCGACATTCTGGCGTGGCAGGAATCTCCGCCGTTCTAATAGGTTTCCTCGAGCGCCGCTCAGGCTTAATCCTCAAACAAGGCGATGACTTCTTGTGGGATTGCGATTGACTGAATCCCATCTCCGTCTCCCTTCTTTTGCACGAGTACGCGTTTTTCAAATCCTTCCACAGCTAGTGTCTCACCTCGCAAAAGCCGATGTTCCACATCGAAACTCGAGCGGCCAAAACGCGTAATCTGGGTTTCGATGGTCACTATTTCACCGTGCTTGGATGGCACATGGAACCTCGCATTAGTGTCCACCATGGGAAAACCAACCACGTTGTATCGGCGGATCAGCTCCGGCTTCGGTAGGCCTGCAGTGGCGAAATGATGCGCCGTCGAGGCGTCGAACCAGCGAAAATAGTTCGGAAAGTAGACGATGTCCGCAGGGTCGCAGTCGCCCCAGGAAATCTCCACGTCACGGCGACTAACCAGCATAAGCGGCCTCGCTTGATCTGGCTTCGGCTGTCGGATTGATAGGATGCGGCAAGGCGTCCGCCAGCTTCCTGTGTTCGGGGTCGCTCAGCGCCGCGGCGATGGCGATGCGCAGATCACCTGCCGCGTCAGCGATGCGACCGGCTGCCGACGCTGGCAGAACGATTTGGCTCATAATGGAGCCAAAGGCCTTTTGGCCGCGGGCTTGCGTATCTGAATAGCCCTTTAGAACGCGCGGCAACTCGGCCAAGGCCCCGGCAAAGGCCGTCGATGCGGGCAAGGCTTTCTCCATGGCGTCTAGCCAGATGGCGATGGTAGCCTGTTCTTCTTGAAAGCGCAGAGATTTACGTCGGATCCGCTTCAAGACTGCGACCGTGCGCAGCATCCAATAGCCCCACACGCCTGTGGATTTCAGGTAGCGGCCCTCGCCGACGAAGGGCAGTTGGCCGCCTGTGGAAACGTGACGGCGGACCCATTGGCCAAACTTTACCGGCAGGATTGCGGCGATCTCTTCAGCTTGCGGTTTCAGGTATTCAGTGACCGTCAAGACCTGGCCTGGCTGCAAGCCGACCTCATCGGCGATCTTGCGGAAACGCTCCGGCCTGGTTTTCAGGTCGGCGACCCGGGCGACATCCTCATAGGCCATCCACAATGCCAATCGGCGGGCCGCTTCGGTCAGCGCATGCCTGGCGGTGTGGTCATTCGTGTCGGCAGCGGCCATGAGCCGCTGCAACCGAGACAGGTAAAGACGGCCGTATTCCGCATCCTGAAAATCCACGGTCAGGTCGTAGCCGTGGGCCGCTATAGACGCCAACTCCTCGGATACGGCGGATAAATTCAGGTCGGATGGCAAGAGTAGCGCGGGAGATGGCGAAGGAGGCAGGTTTGCGGTTGGCGGTGCACCGCCGCTCACGACTGCTTTCGACGCGGCGTCAAAGCCGGACTTGTTGGCTTCTGCGCCTCGGCCCTCGCCCATCACCCGGCGGCAATCGTCCGTCGACCAAGGTAGCGCCCCGCTGCCTGCGAGCGCACCGAACATGGTGGCGCTGATGAAGGTATCGTGATCTTGAGCCAAAGCGCTAAGGTCTATCATATGGAGAGACTTCGCTAAGGCCTGCGCGGCATCCGCGACCGCATCGGAATCGTAACGACCATCCGTCATGGCCAGCTTTTCGGCCGTGGCGTAGACCCGGCTCGATGATGTAATCAGCGTCGTCAGATCGGGGGAGACGAACCCGCGCTCCATGGCGCGCGCGGTCTCCATGAGTTCGCTGGCGATCACCACGTCAACACGTCCAGGCATGGGTACCAGCGCCAGGGCCGCTGCGCGGGCATCATTGGCCTTGGCGACTTCGATGTAGTAGCTAGTCGCGCCCGTGCGCTGGGCGACGCCTGGTACGGATGACGCCTGCACCGCATAGCCTGCCCGCCGGCCTGCCGCAACGACCCAGTTCATCAACACGCCGCCTCCCTCGCCGCCGAGGGCCAGGATTAGTATGCGAAGTGGTCTGTCGTTTTCCATGGAGACGTTCATACCGCCGGCACCCCCGTAAATATTCTGGCAATCGTCGCTTTGAAGCGCTCATACCTGGAGGGGTGAGAGACGATGTCGGCTTGCCAGAAGGACGGACAGAGCGTCGCGGCATGAGCAACCTCGCCGCAGAGCCCGCAGCCAACACATCCGGCGGTCACATGAGCCACGGGATCGGTCTTTAAGGGGTCAGTGGATGTTTTCACCGTAAGTGTCGGACAGCCCGATAGTCGGATACAGGAATGATCACCCGTGCATGTATCCTCATCGATACCGAAGCGCGTGCTCTGCACCCGTTCGCCGGCGGCCAGCGCCTTGGCTCGGATGGGCTTGATTCGGCGCTGGCGTTCCAGTTGGCATTCGCCTTCCGCGACGATTACTTTGAGACCATCGAAGGTGGAGTTGAACGCCTCCTTCAGCGTGCTCCGCATTTCCGATACCCGGTAGGTATGGACCGTGCGTAGCCACTGCACGCCGACCCCCATGAGGGCATCCTCTATGGTCTGATCGCCAGATGTAGCACTTTGTTCTGCAGCCCTCAATTTCGCAGTCGACCCTGGCGACGAGATCAGTTCCTGGGTGCCTGTTGCCGAGGTGTAGCCGTTTTTCATGATCACCAGGACGCCATCGCCATCGTTCAGCAGTCGTGAGGCTACTCCGGACAGGAGCCCGTTGTGCCAGAACCCGCCATCTCCCATTACGGCGAGGGGGCGGCGCTTTTGAAAACTCCGGACACCAGCGCCGGACGCCAGGCTCATGCCAAAACCGAGGATCGAATTGCCAAACCCAAAGGGTGGGAAAGTAGCAAAGGAATGACAGCCGATATCCGCGGAATAGTGGACCTTGCCAATCTCCTGCTCCACCAGCTTTAGGGCCGCGAAAAACGGTCGTTCCGGGCAGCCCGTGCAGAAACCGGGCGGGCGTGGCGGCACGGGCGCGCCGAGTTTCTTGGTTGCGGTTTTTCGCAGTTCCTCAATCTCGGCGGCGTAGGCTTGATCGCCCAACTGGTTTCCTAGCGCCGGCTGATGTTGACGGAGGAATTTTCCGACTGCGTCCAGCAGCGTTTCGGAGGTGTATTCCCCTGCCATGGGCAGCACGTCCTTGCCGGATAGAAAAACATTCACCCCGGCCTGCATGAGCAGTGAGGCAACTTCATGCTCAATATAGGCGGGCTGGCCTTCTTCAATGACCAACACGGCCTTCTTTTCCTTGGCGAAATCGATAATCTGATTGGGCACCAAGGGATAGACCACATTGAGTGTCAAAAGCGGTAGATCACAATTCCCATCTACGTCCACTAGGCCCAGTTCTGTCATGGCCCGCATGAGTGCGTTGTAGATACCGCCCTGTACAATGATACCCACATCTTCGTGGCGGCCTTCTGATAATTCGTTGAGGCTGTTTTTGACGATGAAGTCACGCGCCGCGGGCATGCGTTCGTCATATTTGCGCTTTTCGTGCGCGTAGGTGACCGGTGGATGGGAGAGGAAATCGTAGTTGAAGGCGGCTGGTTCGCTCAGCAATTTTCGTGATGAGATATCGGGCGCCACATTGTCCTTGGCGATAAAGCTTCCCTGCAAGTGGCAGGCGCGGATACGAAGTTCCATCATTACCGGCGTGTTCGACGCCTCGGAAAGCTCGAAGGATTTTTCAACGCAGTTGACGATATTGGTCAGTTCGGGTCGCGGATCCATGAGCCAGAGCGCCGATTTCATGGCATAGGAATGGGTGCGTTCCTGGATGACGCTGGCGCCCTCGCCATAGTCTTCACCGATGATAATCAAGGCGCCGCCGGTGACACCGGGAGAAGCCAGGTTCGACAAGGCGTCGGCGGCCACATTCGTGCCGACGATTGATTTCCAGGTTACTGCACCACGCACCGGATACATGATCGAAGCGCCAAGCATGGCCGCGGCGGAAGCCTCGTTGGTACAAGGCTCAACGTGCACCCCCAATTCCGCCATATCGTTTTTCGCCTGAACCATAACATCAATCAAATGGGAGACCGGGGCGCCTTGATATCCGCCGACGTAGGTGACGCCAGATTGCAATAGCGCCTTCGTAACCGCCAGAATGCCTTCGCCGTAGAACGTGTCTCCAGCACCAAGCCTGAGGCTTTCGATCTCTTTTACAAATGATCGTTCCATCTTTCTCGTCCGCCTACCGATGGATACGCGAACAGATCATCGATCTGCTCGCGGCTGGTCCCTAATCTCTTGATGACGCGCTATGAGATTAGCGAACCGTCAATCGACCGCCACGCTGGCATCCAGGAGCGCTTTGGTCAACTCGGCTAGACGGAACGACTTGCTTAGAACAGTGACTAGGTTGAAGTCCTCTTCGTGGCCAAAGATCGATCCCACATTTGATGTCATCTCTTCCGTCTCTGGGGCTATGCGTATCGGCGCATTCATGTTTTGGCACCATAGCATGCGGATGGGGTCGATACCCGCAATCAACACTACCGGCTCCTGACCAGCGATGGATCCAAGTGCTGAGTCAATTCGATGTCGTCGACCTTGAGCATACAGATGTTCGTGAAAATCACGTCGAATAGTTCACACTCGTTCTGGAGATCGATGGGATTAATGCTGTCCGTGCCCCAAACAGGTTGATGCCAGTGGTGACCCAGCGGCTAGTTGCAAATGGCAATTAACCGGGACGCCTGCGAACAGAGACTTCATCTGCTGCCTTGGAAACGGCTAAATAGGATTTATGTGGACATCTCATGATATAAGCGCTGAAGGAAACTAAGCATTTTGAGAAAGAGCGTATGCCATGAACCAGTCCGACAGCACTTTGCCACCGGCAACCCGCAGGGAAGTAGAAGAAAGATTGAAAAGTCTTCGCGCCGCCCGCGGATATCTGCTGCCCCACCATGGTCTTCTGGCGGTGGCGACACCAGACTTACTTGACGCCTATGACGCCACCTATTCGACGCTGACTTTGGAAAGCAATCATCTTGGCGAGCAGACGAAAGAGTTTGTCTGGCTCACCATGCTCGGGGCGACACGCGTTTCCGTCGGCACTCATCATATCCGACGCTGGCGTGATAGCGGCGGATCGGATGCGAAGTTTGAAGCCGCATTGAAACTAGCGGCTTATGCGCAAGGTGTCGCGGTCTTCCCGTTCGTCCAAAAGCATTGGTCGGCGCACTTGCCCGGACGCGACACCGTTCAGATATATCGCGATGGTATAAATGGAGTTGTCGGAGATATGGGCGTTCCGACCTCTTGGCTCGAACTTGCATTGGCGTCCACGCACGCATGCCTTCAACAGTGGTGGGCATTTGAAATTCATGTTGCAGGGGCATACAGCGCCGGTGCCTCGGAAGGGGAGTTGGCCGAAGCGTTGACTTTTGCAATGTTTCATGGCGGCGCGCCCTGCTTCGTCAATGCCTGCGATAAATGGCGACGTTTGATTTTGGCCGGCGATGTACCGGCAACGGAACCGTATCGGGCGTGGGCGGAAATGCCGGGTCAGGGCGGCTATGACGAAGCGGCCGGACTTACGGCCCAATCCGGTTAAGTCTCAAGATTGCTCTGGCTCGCCGAACCTTGAGCGGTATGAACGTAATCGAGAACCAATTCCAGGAACTGCGTTGCTTCGTGACTTAGCGGGCCGCTCGAAGGCGCATAAATGCCATACGCGTGCATGAGTTTCTGGCGGACCGACACAACTCTAATCCCTGGCCCTCGCACCAAACTCGATATGAAGGGATCGAGGAAGGCGCACCCCACACCTGACCGGACCAACTGGGCCGCGGTGACGACGGAACTGGTTTCACAGACATAAGTGACCTCGACGCCGGTTTCGGCCAGCATCGTTTCAATACCTTCTTGGTAGGTAGCGAAAGGATCCAACGAGATGAACGGTACGCCTTCGAGCGAACCCAGATCGATGGGGGCATCGTCCACCGGAAGACTGCCCACAGGTCCCGCGAGGTATAGTTCGAAGTCAATTTTCTCTATCAGGCGAAACCGTGGCAAAGGAATTGGCATCGGTGCCAGCACGAGGTCGAAATCTTCTTCCGGTGCCGAGTCGGAAATCTCTCTCAAGCTACGCATGATCACACGCGGCGGAAGCCCGGGCCACTGGGCCACATATTGCGCGATGGCCGGCGGCAACAGGCCATGGATGATAGAACTGGTAGCGACCACGTTCACGCGATTGAAAACGCCATCGGCAATTGCTCGGGCCGCTCGCGGCAAGTGGTCGACAGAATCCATTGTTTGACGAACGTGACGGCGGAACGCCAAACCACGGCGGTTAAGAACAAGGCGGCCACGGAGGCGATCGAATAGTGAAAATCCGAGTTCGTCTTCCAATGTTGCGATCTGGCGACTGACGCCAGATTGCGTCATGTGGAGTTGCTCTGCCGTCGCCGTCACACTGCCGCTATCGGCGACAGTTAGGAATGACCTCAACTGCTTAATGTGCATGACATACCATGATTTGAAATCATCAGATTATGATTTTATATAAATAGGTATCATGGGCAAGGGCGCGATAGCATAGGATGGAATGAGTGCGTTTTTCGAGACCCTCAACGCGCACGACATGTGGGAGGTATAAAAATGATCCGTACGTTAAAAACAGCCGCTCTCGTCCTGACCATGGCAATACTGTTGCCGGGCTTGGCGAACGCGGCCGGCTATCCGAACAAGACCATCACCTTTATCTGCCCCTATTCCGCAGGCGGTGGCGGTGACACTTCATCACGGATGATTGCCAAGCTTGCCGGCGACATCATGGGTGTGAAGATCAATGTTGAAAACAAAACTGGCGGTGGCGCGACTATTGGCATCGGCGCGGTTTCGAAAGCCAAACCTGATGGCTATACAGTAGGCTTCGTATCGACCAGCCCTATTACAATTCGCCCGCACATGATGAAGGCACCGTACCATCCGCTGAACGACCTGACTTATATTAGCCAGTTCGTCGCTAGCAACCAGCCGTTAGTGGTCAAAGCCGATAGCCCGTTTAAGTCGTTGCAAGACGTTATTTCCTACGCGAAGGCTAATCCTGGCAAATTAAAGTGGTCGACCTCCGTTCAACGCGGCGGGCCGCATGTCGCTGTAGAAGCCATGTTCAAGGCGGACGGCGCAAAGGCCACTTTCGTGCCGTTCAAGGGCGGTTCCAAAGTTCTCGCGGCGTTGCTCGGCGGAACCATTGACGTTGCTATGATTTCCGAGGGAAACAAGGCAACGTTGGACGGACAAACGCGAATTTTGGCCGAAGGGACACCCATGAAGAACCCGGTGACGCCAGGTGCGCCGATCCTTACGGATGCCGGCTATCCGATCGCGCCGGCAATCTTCTTCGGTATCGCCGGACCAGCCGGTCTGCCGAAAGAAGTTTTGGATAAATGGGATGAAGTGATGGCCAAGGTTGTCAAATCCGAGGAATTCAAGTCGCTTGCCGCTGCGCGTAAGTGGACATTGGATTTTGCAGGCCACGCGGACTTCACGAAAACCGTCAAGCGGGACTATATGGCGGCTAAGACCACCATCGCCGACATCGGCATGAAAT
>CAJWVP010000137.1 GCA_913048145.1 uncultured Rhodospirillaceae bacterium | reverse complement strand
TGCCCTTGAAGGTGAAGAAGTTGCTGGTCCTGGAATTGCTCAAGTATCCCCCCCTGATCCGGCGCGAACTGCTGACCAATATTTTGGTCTACCCGGGCCAGGTTCATGAACTGATTGGGTTCGTGCGCCATATGGTCGCCGAGGAACTCGGGCAGGGTGTAATCATCGAGATCGAACTTCTTAAGGCGTTCAGGCTCCGTCAGCTGTCCATGGACGACATCGAAACCAGCCTAGCCCAGGCCGGCGCCGCCTAAGCGGAGGCCGCGCCCCATTCCCAAACGAAGGAGAAGACGCCATGGCCTGGATCGAGACGGTCGCCTCCAGCGTGCCGACTAGCAGCTGAAGTTGCTCTCCGACCGTATAAAGGCCCCCGACGACAACGTCGAAAATATCATGCCTTTATCGACCTTGATGGGTTCTGCTAATTCATCAAGGGCGCGTGATCTTGACCAACTCGGACGGCCACGGCCAGACGTTCAAGACCGGCGATGCGTTTCTGGCCCCGAACGGTTTCGAGGGGACCTAGGAAGTCGTCGAGACGACCCGCGCACCATGTGATTTTGAACTATCCGCCGAATGCTGAAGCGGTGCAGGCGGCACGACCCGGCGGCTAAGGATTCTTTAACCATAATCGTGTTGTAGTGAAGAATCAGGGAAGTTACGGCGTTGATCCGTTCGAGAGGACGATGGTCATGGATGTCAACAAGCCCCAAGGTGTGCACGCGGTCGGCGATCAACCGCATCGACAGCCGTCTGATCGCCAGCACGACCCCGACGACGACGCCGACGAAAAGTTGCGCCGCGAACGTTATCGCTCATGGTCGTCCGATGCGGCCGTGGACCTGGGCGGGGCGCTTTCCGGTCCATTGTCCGCGGAATCTCAGAAAATCGTCAATGCCCTCGTGGCACAGATGGAACTGCTGCGTGCTGAGCTTGAGATTCGAAAGAAACGCGAAGAGCACTTCCGCGACCAAGCCGCCCAACACGCTTTTCTGCCCCTGCCGAACCGGCGAGAGTTCCAGCGCGAGCTCAACCACGTCATCGATCACATGTACAGCCTGCAGCCGTCGCCAGCGATCCTGATTGTACATGTGGTTACCGCCGCCACGTTCCGCCGTGACCACGGCCGGCGCGCCGCCGATGCCTTGCTGGGCCATGTAGCAGAGCAACTGTCCATTGCCGTGCACCCGACCGACGCGGTCGGCAGTGTCGGTGGCGATGACTTCGGGGTGATCCTGCTCATCGGCGGAGCCGAAACAGCAAGCCGTCGGGCCGGAGAAATTGGCCACTATCTGAACGGTCATACCTTTGCCTGGCTTGGCATTGATTATGCGCTGGACGTGGCGGTGGGCTGGGCGGACCTGCGTGCGAGCTTGAACGCCGAGCAGGCCATCGAAGCAGCCGACCGTTCGCTCCGCGATCACCTCAGGCGATGATGTCAGGAACCAGCTGCGCTTGCAGGCGGCTGATGGCGTCCTTCAACTGGAGTTTTCGCTTCTTTAGGCGCTGCATCAGAAGTTGATCGAAGGGAACCTGTTTGCCCATGCGGGCGATTACGTCATCCAGGTCCCGATGCTCTGTCTTCAGTTCGATCAGCTTGAATTCAAGCGCATCACGATCGGTCATGGTCTCTGATAACCGCGAATTGGTTGCGAATCCTCTTAATCCAGGAGAGTAACAGATTCCAACAATAGGCGGTAGGTCGCGCGCAGGATGTTCAGACAGTGCAGTGGATTTTGCATCCTGATTACGATAACATTGAGATATTCTGAAGTCCGATCAGAAAATGAAGGAGTAGAGGAATTGAATATGAACATGCAGGAGCGGATCGACGACCTCAGAGCCCAGCATCAGAACCTCGAAAAAATTTTAGACAACGAAAATCACCGACCGCACCATGACGATATTCATATTGCCGATTTGAAGAAGCAGAAACTCGCTATCAAAGATCAGATCGCCAGCCTGGAGGCGCAAGCCTAAGTCTTGCATCGATCTGGGTCTGAGGTGCTCGTAATTGGCTTTCGGAAACATTTGTGGATACTCGGCACATGAGCGCGCAGTGGAGCCTTTCATAATTGTTTTCTTCCAATAAGCATTGCGCTGTCTGGTCGCGCCCACTCGCTTGAATGACAGCGCTGATGTCGGCAAAGGAGGTGGCGCGGACCTTCCGCTTGGCTGGTGACGCCGTTTTAAATAAATTGGTTTTTATCAAGTTCGACCCTTAGGCGTCATGATGCTGGGGAATCAGGCGCCGCCGTCCGGGATATAAAGTTGGATCACGCCAGACATGTTGTCGTCGCCATAGCCGGCGTCCATGGCCTCGGTGAAGGTGTCCGCATCGCCACCGCAGATATAGATCAAAATGCCGGCTTCCGCCTGAGGCCGGGAGCCGGCTACGGGGGCTTACAGGAAACGCTGACCGGACGCTGCCACGGTGGCCGCTAGTTTCTGTGCCCAATCGACGGTGAAGGTGGAGCTTTCGATGGCGATGGCACTGGCCTTCATACTTCCCAGCGCGCCGGTGGTATCATTCAGCCATACCTCCTTTGACGCTTCGTCGTCGCGCACCATGCTGACCACGATGTCGGCTCCGTCGGCGGCCGCACGCGGCGTCGTCGAGACGGCGGCGCCTAGGAGCTTGAGCGTCTCGTCGGGCCCTGGCGAGCGGTTCCAGACGGAAACCGTAAAATCGAATTTCAATAGGTTGGCGGCCATGCGCGAACCCATGGCGCCAAGGCCGAGAAAGGCGATATTGGTCATTGTAATGTCTCTTCTATCACGATGGCGGTGGAGCGTCTGACGTTAGATCGCCGCCGCCTGTTCCCTCAGTTTGAATTTCTGAATCTTACCGGTCGACGTCTTCGGCAGTTCCCCGAAAACAATATTCTTCGGGCATTTATAATGGGCCATATTGGCGCGGCAGAAATGGATGATCTCCGCTTCGTTGGCCTCCGCGCCTTCCATCAACTCAACAAAGGCGCAGGGCGTCTCACCCCATTTTTCATCCGGTTTAGCGACCACAGCGGCCAACATCACGGCTGGATGCTTGGTCAGAGTATCTTCCACTTCGATCGACGAGATGTTCTCTCCACCCGAAATGATCAAGTCTTTGGAGCGGTCTTTGAGCTTGATGTAGCCGTCTGCCTCTATGACGCCCAGGTCGCCCGAGTGGAGCCAACCGCCGGCCAAGGTTTCGTCGGTAGTCTTTGGGTTTTTCAGATAGCCCTTCATGACCACATTGCCCTTAAACATGACCTCACCCATGGTTTCGCCGTCGGCGGGGACGGGTTCCATGGTTTCCGGATCCATGACTGTAAGCCCTTGGAGGACGTGATAGCGAACGCCCTGGCGGCCCTTCTTTAAGATTTGTTGTTCGATGGGCAGGTTGTTCCATTCCGGATGCCATGAACAAATCACGGCGGGGCCATAGGTTTCCGTCAGGCCGTAGACATGGGTCACGTCGAACCCCTGCTCCTGCATACGCTGCAACGTCGCCGCCGGCGGCGGTGCGGCGGCCGTCATGACGTTGACCTTGTGATCAAATCTGCGGCGTTCTGCGTCGGTGGCGTTGATGACGACATTCAACACTATAGGTGCGCCGCAGAAATGGGTCACTCCGTGATCGGCGATGGCGGCGTAGATATTGCCCGCGTTGACCCGTCGGAGACACACGTTGGTGCCAGCGATAGCCGCCAAGGACCATGGGAAGCACCAGCCGTTGCAGTGGAACATGGGCAGCGTCCACAGATAGATCGCATGATGCGGCATGTTCCAGCCGACGATATTCGACATGGCGTTCAAGTATGCACCCCGGTGGTGATAGACGACACCTTTCGGATCGCCCGTCGTGCCTGACGTGTAGTTGAGTGAAATAGCGTCCCACTCGTCGGCCACGGGTGCCCAGCCGAAATCTGGGTCGCCGCCGGCTAGGAAGGCTTCGTAATCCATTCCCCCAAGCGTTTCGCCGCCGACATCGGATTCGGAATCGACAATGTCGATGACAGTGATGTCACGTCCTAATTCGGCTAAGGCACTCTTGACGCTGGCGGAAAACTCCGTGTCCGTGATCAGGACCTTAGCCTCGCCGTGGTTGAGGCTGAACGCCAGCGCCGCTGCGTCCAGGCGCGTGTTTAAGGTATTCACCACGGCGCCGGCAATTGCTGGGCCGAAGGCACACTCGTACATTTCAGGCGTGTTTGCCGCCATCACGGCAACTGTATCGTTCTTTCCGACACCAAGGCTGGAAAGCGCCGATGCAAGCCGCCGCGCCCTGGCGTATGTTTCCGCCCAGGTGAAGCGCTTCGATCCGTGGATCACGCTGGTCCGGTTAGGATAGGTGGCGGCGGCGCGTTCTAGAAAGGTAATGGGCGACAAGGCCGCATAATTAGCCGGCGATTGATCAAGGTGTGTGTCGTAGATGCTGGTCCCACTCACGGCAAAGCTCCCAGAAATTTCTTGGTGTCTTCTTTAGAAAAGAGTGCCACAAAATTCGGGGCGGGCAAATGCCAGGCGTCGGGCGCTTCAACCATAAAACTCCACCAAGGACTTCCAGCTTCGCCTTATACAGGACCTCTTGTTTTAAGAGTTAAGCCCAGATACCTATCAACGGCACGCCATTTTCTATCGGCCCTAACTGCATGGCGGACCTCGTGCTCACTTAGAGGCGCCACGGGTTTTAGGCGAACTTACTAGCGGCGTGCCGACGCGTTAGGCAATTAACGTCGATCATGGCTGAGGCCAGTTTGCTATAGCAATTTCCCCCGCCGTCGGCCATTGAGATCGAGAATTTTGTCGCTACACTGACAATCAACAATATGAGGAGTGGCCAATGGCCGCTGCCCGCCGCACAAGACAAGCGGCCTGATGACGATGGGGAGTGCAATGAGCAACGCATATGATGTCGCCTACCAGCGGTCAATTGAGGACCCGGAAGGGTTCTGGGCCGACGCTGCCCAAGAGATCGATTGGATCACTCCTTGGGACAAGGTCCTGGACGATAGTAACCCGCCCTTCTACCGCTGGTTCGTGGGTGCCGAATGCAACACCTGCTACAACGCGCTGGACCGCCACGCCGATGGTGGGCGTGGCGACCAGGCGGCACTGATCTACGACAGCCCGGTCACTGGCGACACCAAAAGGACTTACACCTATTCGGAACTGCGCGATGAGGTTGCGCTGTTTGCAGGCGTGTTGCGGGCGCAAGGGGTAGAGAAGGGTGACCGGGTCATCATCTATATGCCCATGGTCGCCGAGGCGGTCATCGCAATGTTAGCATGTGCGCGCCTGGGGGCGATCCATTCGGTGGTGTTCGGTGGGTTCGCGTCGAATGAGCTGGCGGTCCGCATCGACGATGCGAAGCCCAAGGTCATCGTGAGTGCTACCTGCGGTATCGAAGTCAATCGCGTCATAGAATACATGCCGCTTTTGAACGGCGCCATTGATATGGCGACCCACAAGCCAGAGAAATGTGTGATCCTGGCGCGACCCCAAGCGGAGGTCGCCATGAAAGACGGCCGTGATGTGGATTGGGGCGGTGCGATGGCGACGGCGGAGCCCGCCGAGTGTGTGACCGTGGCGGCGACCGATCCGCTTTACATCCTTTACACGTCGGGTACCACCGGCCAGCCGAAGGGCGTTGTGCGCGACAACGGCGGCCACATGGTGGCGCTGAAATGGTCCATGAAGAACATCTACGACGTCGATCCCGGCGAGGTCTATTGGGCAGCCTCCGACGTGGGCTGGGTGGTCGGCCACAGCTACATTGCCTACGCGCCATTGCTGCACGGCTGCACGACCATTGTTTACGAAGGCAAACCCGTCGGCACACCCGATGCTGGGGCTTTCTGGAGGGTGATTTCCGAACATAATGTCTCATGCATGTTTACTGCGCCCACGGCTTTCCGCGCCATCAAGCGGGAAGACCCGAACGGTGCTCTTCTGGCCGAATACGACATGAGCGGGCTTAAGTCTTTGTTTCTGGCCGGCGAACGGCTGGACCCGGACACGCTGCATTGGGCCGAGGACAAACTGAAGGTTCCCGTCATCGACCATTGGTGGCAGACGGAAACGGGCTGGGCTATTGCGTCGAACTGCCTGGGCCTGCATGCCTTCGATATCCGGCCCGGGTCGCCCACTAAGGCGGCGCCCGGCTGGAATGTCCAGGTCCTGGATAACAGCGGCCATCCGGTGCCTGCCGGCGATATTGGCGCCATCGTGGTGAAGTTGCCGTTACCTCCATCCGCCTTGCCGACGCTCTATCAGCGCCAGGATCTGTTTCGGGAGAAATACCTGGACCAGTTCCCTGGCTACTATTGCACGGCGGACGCTGGCATGATCGACGCGGATGGTTACATCTCGATCATGGCCAGGACCGACGACATTATCAACGTGGCCGGCCACCGCCTATCCACGGGCGGCATGGAGGAAGTACTAGCGGAACATGTGGACGTGGCGGAATGCGCGGTCATTGGTGTCGACGATCAACTGAAAGGACAATTGCCCGTGGGCTTCCTTGTCCTGAATGCGGGCACGACCAAGGCTGGCGACGATATCGTCGGCGAGGTGGTACAGATGGTCCGCGATCGAATCGGACCCGTAGCCGCCTTCAAACAGGCCATCGTGGTTGAGCGTTTGCCGAAGACGCGCTCGGGCAAGATACTGCGCGGGACCATGCAGGCCATCGCCGACAATAAGGAATGGAAGATGCCAGCGACGATCGATGACCCGGCGATCTTGGATGAAATCGACGCGGCCCTCCAGCTGCTCGGCTATTCCGACGCGCGATCTTAAGATCGCAACTAATGCCCGGTGCACGGTATTTGTGCCGCGCATTTTCTGCTCTGCGCTTCATTTCCCGGCGTACCAGTTGCCCGACTTCGGTTGGGCCAGTGGCGATGCGCCCTTGACGCCGCCCGCAGGAATGTTGACCCTCATCCTAGGTCTTAGCAGGAAGAGCCAGGAATAAGGCCGTCGTCGAGAGACGTATCGCTCACAGACCGTATAGGTAAAGACGTATCACTAACAGATCGTATAGATAGGGAGTGTAACATGAAATCCATTATTAAAAGAGCGTTGATGGCTTCGGCTGGCGTCATGGCATTTGCCATATCCGTATCGGCCCAGGCGGCGGACAAGGGGGCGCGGAAGTGGCAGGAGCTGCAGCAGCGCAATATGCTCAAGCTACAGACAGCCTTCTCCCGCGACCAGGACCATAAGATCTATGTCCAAGACCGCCTTGAGGAGTCTGGAGAGGAGCTCTGGAGCCTCCTACAGCAGGGAGCCTATTTCTATGTATGTGGTGATGCCAAGCGTATGGCTAAAGCCGTTGATACGGCATTGCGTACAGTAGTCCAAAAGCATGGCAGCCTCTCTGACGACCAGCTTAAGGACTATATGAAAACGATCAAGAAAGTTCATTCTGGAATATTCCGTGATGGAGGGGCGGGTTCTTTTTCCAAACGGAGATTTCGCGATAGAAGAAAAGCGCTAATGGCGAAGGAAGTCCAGCTTATGGCTATCACAGGTGTTCCTTTTGGTCCGGGAGGAAAGACAACCTGGTCCTACGCCCATAGTCCAACATATCAGGAACCGGCGATGATGCATTTGACCGGCATAAATCAGAATAACGTCATTTTGTTGCTGGA
>CAJWVP010000136.1 GCA_913048145.1 uncultured Rhodospirillaceae bacterium | reverse complement strand
GATACCCGGCTCATCCAGGTCGGCCACGACCACAGCCTTCGCGTACTCTTTGGTTTCCGCCGGGCCCATGCCAAACGCCTCAGCCAACCATTGCCCCAGAAGCTTGTTCCGGCGGGCGTCCGCCTTGAACTGCATTTCCTGATCCATCTGGTACTTACGCTCTTCACCGCGCTCGCGGTCGTTCATGACGTCGGACATGTCGGCCTCCAAGTGTTCCATGTGCGTGAGCCTTGTCTGAAGGCCCTGTGTGGCCGCTTCGGCTCGTAGACTTCTGGCTTGATATAAGGACCTTTCGGCGGCCCCGCAAGCGTCCGATTATGACGCATCTTGGTATTCTCCGCCGGTTCTGGTCAGCCCCGGAAAAACGGGTTATGAGGAGGGATGTGTACCGTGGTGATCCTGCGCCGTCCGGCCCATGACTGGCCGGTCCTAATCGGTGCCAATCGGGATGAAATGAGCGACCGCGCCGCGCGGCCGCCGGCGCGGCACTGGGACGATCGGGACAACGTGGTGGCCGGGCAGGATGAATTAGCCGGCGGCACATGGCTGGCGTTGAACGACGACCGGGTCGTGGCCGCTATCCTAAACCGGCGCGACTCGCTGGGCCCCGATCCGGAGAAGCGCTCTCGCGGCGAGTTGCCGTTGGAGGCCTGCGACCACGCCGAAGCCCGCGCGGCAACCCGGGCGCTCGCCCTGTTAGAGCCATCTAGCTACCGGTCCTTTAACATGATCGTCGCCGACACGCGCGAAGCCTTCTGGGTCAAATCGGACGGCCACTTCATCATGACCGCACCGGTCCCGGACGGGCTTTCGATGATCACGTCCCGCGATCTCAATTCTACCATCGATTCGTCGCGCATACGATTCCACCTGGATCGGTTCCGCCGCGCGCCTTACCCGAAACCTGACGCCGACGACTGGGACGTCTGGAAGATGCTCCTGGGCTCGCGGGAGACGGAACCGGGCGCGAGTTTTCGGGGCACCATGAACGTGGACACGGATTATGGCTTCGGCACGGTCTCCTCATCGCTCATCGCGCTGCCCAACGTGGACCGCGTGGGCGTTCTGCCCCAATGGCACTATTGCCCTGGCCGGCCAGACGAAACCCCCTACGCACCCGTCACCTTGTGAGGCCCTTCATCACGAAACCGCTACCGGCGGCCCCGGACGTGACCGTGCCCGACGGCGCTGCAGTGCGCCACCTGTTGGCCCTCGACGGCGGCAGCATATCACATTTAGGAATTTCCCCAGGGTGGATCTCCTAGGGCGTCACGGACCGCAAAATGGAGGGGATTTGGATCTCCGCATAGGCAAGGCGTCCACGCATCGCCGTCATTGTTTTTGGGCAGAACTCCTGCTAAGAGAAAATTGATTCCAACGGGTATATGATCCGCCCAATCGGGACAGAAACTCATGGCCAGGCGCAGGCAAGTATACGAAGGCAGAGGCAAGGTTCTTTTCGAGGGACCGGAACCAGGAACACTGGTGCAGTACTTCAAGGATGACGCCTACGTGCAGCAAACGCGGAAGGCTGGAACTATTACGGGCAAGGGCGTCCTCAACAACCGTATCTCTGAATACCTTATGCAGCGCCTAGGTGAGATCGGCGTACCAACTCACTTCGTACGCCGCCTTAACATGCGCGAACAGCTTGTCCGCGAGGTGGAGATTATTCCTGTCACCATCGTCGTCCGGAACATCGTAGCCGGCGACCTAGCTGAACGCTTCGCCATGCCGGAAGGCACGGCGCTGCCCCGGTCCATCGTCGAGTTCTATTACAAGTCCGACGAGCTGGGTAGCCCCATGGTCACGGAAGAGCATATCACGGCCTTCGGCTGGGCTCATCCTCAGGACATCGACGAGATTCTGGCGCTGTCACTCCGAATCAACGACTTCTTGACCGGCCTGTTCCTCGGCATCGGCTTGCGCCTTGTCGACGTGCAACTGGAGTTTGGCCGGCTTTGGGAGAACGAGCACATGCGCATCGTCCTCGCCGATGAGATCAGCCCCGACAATTGCCGGCTCTGGGACCTGCAGACCAATGAACCGATGGACAAGGATCGGTTCTCCAAGGACCTGGGCCGGGTTGAGGAAGCCTATCAAGAGGTGGCCCGCCGCCTCGGTATCTTGCCCGAATCCGGACCCTCGGATTTCAAGGGTCCGGACACCATCCAATAAGCAGAAACAAGACCACACCCATGAAAGCGAAAGTTCACGTGACCCTAAAGAACGGCGTTCTCGATCCCCAGGGCAAGGCTGTGCAGCATGCCCTTGATGGGCTTGGTTTCGACGGCATCGACGACGTTCGCCAGGGCAAGTTTATCGAACTTGAGCTCTCGGAAACGGACGCCGACGTCGCCCGCGCTAGGGTCACCGACATGTGCGAAAAACTGCTCGCCAACACGGTTATCGAGAACTACGCCATCGAGATCGCCGACGCCTAAAGCTCGCTGGCAAGGGAGACCCGCTGATGAAGGCTGCTGTTATCGTCTTTCCCGGATCTAACTGCGATCGCGATATGCAAGTGGCGCTCAGGAACGCCATGGACTCCGAGCCAGTGATGGTTTGGCACGGAAACTCCGAGATGCCGGACGTTGACTTGATCACCGTACCAGGAGGCTTTTCCTACGGCGATTATCTCCGTGCCGGCTGCATGGCGGCAAAATCGCCGATTATGAAAGAGGTTGTCAACCGGGCCACGAAGGGCGTGCCGGTGCTTGGCGTATGCAACGGCTTTCAGGTCTTGACCGAGTCGGGCCTCCTGCCCGGCGCGCTAATGCGGAACGCAGCGTTGAAATACGTGTGCAGGGATGTGCACCTAAAGGTCGCCGCTAACGACACGGTGTTTACCAGTCAATACACGCCGGACCAGTTGATCCGCATTCCCATCGCGCACCACGACGGCAACTATTTCGCCGATGACGAGACCCTGAAGAAACTGGAAGACACGGGCCGCGTCGCCTTCCACTATTGCGATGAAACGGGTGCCGTGACCGATGCCGCAAATCCCAACGGCTCGCAACTTGGAATCGCCGGTATCTATAACAAGCGTAAGACGGTGCTTGGCATGATGCCACACCCGGAGCGCCTGGCCGATGCGGAATTGGGTGGCACCGACGGTCAGTCCATGTTCAAGGGATTGGTCCAAGCCCTCTCCTAAACGCGGATGGCCATCCTTCCGCTCAGCGACGATCCACCGCTTTATTACATCGGTTATCCCTATGTGGGCTAAGGCTTGGTGTCAGCTTGGGTAGTGGTCTTCCTCTATCAACTTAGCATCTCGGACCGCGCCGAATCACCCGCCTTTGCAGCTTCAACCAAGGGCGGAACGTTCGCGGTTACAGCGGCCACCGAAACCGAAAGCCCCCGCAAAAGTCCAATGATCGCAAATGCTTTTCTGATCATAACAAGACAGCATAGCCGAAACCCGCACGTGTCGTTGTCAAACGCGCTTGATCTGCTATGAAAGCGCCATGAATGACACGGCTAATCTAACGCCTGAGATTACACCTAGAATTGTTGCCGAACATGGCTTATCGCCGGCCGAGTACGGCAAAGTCCTGGAGATCATGGGGCGCGAGCCGAACATAACGGAACTCGGTATTTTCTCCGTCATGTGGTCGGAGCATTGCTCCTATAAATCGTCTAAGTACTGGCTGAAGACGCTGCCAACAGAGGCGCCGTGGGTGATTTGCGGCCCAGGCGAGAACGCGGGCATCATAGACATCGGCGACGGCCAGGCCGTCGTGTTTAAAATGGAAAGCCACAACCACCCCTCCTACATCGAGCCCTATCAAGGCGCGGCGACGGGCGTGGGGGGCATCCTTCGCGACGTCTTCACCATGGGCGCGCGTCCCATAGCCAATATGAATTCCCTGCGCTTCGGTCAGCCCAACCACCCAAAGACCAAACATCTGGTCGACGGCGTCGTCGCGGGCATTGGCGGCTATGGAAACTGTGTCGGCGTCCCCACCTTAGGCGGCGAATGCACCTTCCATGCCGCCTACGATGGGAACATTCTTGTCAATGCCATGACCGTCGGCGTCGCGGACACGGACAAAATCTTCTATTCCGCCGCCACAGGCGCAGGTAATCCAGTGATCTATGTGGGATCCAAGACCGGACGCGACGGCATCCACGGCGCAACCATGGCGTCGGCCGAATTCACAGAGGATTCCGAAGAGAAGCGCCCCACCGTCCAGGTCGGTGATCCGTTCACGGAGAAGCTTCTGATCGAAGCCTGCCTGGAACTCATGCAGACAGACTGCATCGTCGGCATCCAGGACATGGGCGCGGCAGGGCTGACCTCGTCGAGCTTTGAGATGGCATCGAAAGGGCGCATGGGGGTCTCACTCAACCTCGACAACGTGCCCCAGCGCGAAGAGAACATGACAGCTTACGAAATGATGCTGTCGGAAAGCCAGGAGCGCATGCTGATGGTCCTGAAGCCCGGTTCAGAGGATCAAGCCCGCGCCATCTTCGAGAAGTGGGAACTTGATTTTGCTGTCGTCGGCACCCTCACGGACACTGGCCGCATGGTGCTTATGCATCATGGCGAGAAGGTCGCTGACCTGCCCATCGACCCGCTGGCGCTGGCGTCGCCCGAATACGATGAGAAAGACCGCCCCTGGACACCGACACCAAAGCCCGCCAGCATCGACGCCAAAAGCATCCCCGCACCCAACGATCCCTTGGCGGCCCTGACAAAGCTCATGGGCGCGCCGGACATGGCATCCAAACGTTGGATCTGGGAACAGTACGACCACATGGTCATGGCGGATACGATGGGTAAGGGTCGGCCCGGTGGCGACGCCGCCTTGGTCCGCATTCACGGAACCAACAAGGCGCTGGCCATCGCCACAGACTGCACGCCCCGGTATTGTCAGGCCGATCCAGTAGAAGGCGGCCGCCATGCGGTGGCCGAGGTCTGGCGCAACATCACCGCAACGGGTGCGAAACCGCTGGCCATCACCGACTGCATGAATTTCGGCAACCCGGAACGGCCAGAGATCATGGGCCAGTTCGTCGGCGCCATCGATGGCATGCGCGAAGCATGCCTAGCGCTGGAGTTCCCAGTCGTGTCGGGCAACGTGTCACTTTACAACGAGACTAACGGCGAGGCGATCCTACCTACGCCAGCCATCGGCGGCGTCGGGCTCATCAACGACAGCTCGAAAGCCGTGGGTCTCAACATCACGGCCGAAGGACTGACCATCTTGCTGATCGGCGAGACAGGCGGCCACCTAGGTCAATCCATGTATCTTCGCGAGATTGAGGGCCGGGAAGACGGCGCGCCACCACCGGTCGATCTTTCCGCGGAACGCCTGAACGGCGATTTTGTCCGGGGCCAGATCAACGCCGGTTCTGTTGTCGCCTGTCATGACCTTTCCGACGGCGGCCTTGCCGCCGCCGTCGCCGAAATGGCCATGGCTAGCACGATCGGCGTCGCCCTGGATAAGGAGGCGGCCGGCGCAATCCCGTTGCACGCATGGCTGTTCGGCGAAGATCAGGCTCGCTATCTGATCGCCACGACGTCACCGGAAGATGTCCTGAACGCGGCGTCCGATGCGGGTGTTCCCGCCACCGCGGTCGGCACTTCTGGCGGCCACAGCTTCAGCGTCGCCGGCTTTTCGCGTCCCCTTACCGAAATCCGCGACGCGCACGAGAGCTGGATGCCCGCATTCATGGGTACAGTTTGATTGAGGAGAGCGTCCGCGGTCCTTCTCATTCCATGAAACTGTATGTGAAAGCCTGATGAAGGGACTAGACGGGTTGCCAGCACCGCCTATTGCCGGACGGAAGAGATATTGGCAAATGCCTACATGGGGCAACCAGAGAATGCCCCTATGAAAGGGCCCATTCTCGGGGCAAATCACCCGATCAGCAGTACTTCTCCGGTCCAACCCACTGGCCGACGGCGTAGCGGTCGCCGTGGCACCAACCAATGGGCAGGATCTCCTCGATGGCCGCCAGGTCGCTTTCCGTGAGCGCGATGTCCGCGCCAGCGGCCAGTTCGTTCAGGTGTTCGATGGATCGCGTCCCGGGAATAGGCAAGATATGCTCGCCCTGGTTCAGTAGCCAGGCAATGGCCAACGATGAGGTGCGGTGCCCCATTTCGGCGGCCAGTGCCCGGAAAGATGCTGTCGCTTCGATGTTACGCGCATGGTTGGGCGGCAGGAACCTCGGATTGACCTTCATGAAATCCAGGGTCTGACAGGTCTCGTAGTCAATGGGCGTATCCGTCAGCAGAGCCCGACCGACGGGACTGAAGGCGACCAATGTCGTGCCCAGTTCTTTCGTCCGCTTTACGAGACCCATCTCTGGTGAACGGGTGGACAGCGAATATTCCGACTGCACCGCACCGACGGGATGGACAGCGTTTGCCAGGGCCAACTGCGTTGGGGCGATCTCAGAGAAGCCAATTTGCCGGGTCTTACCAGACTTGATCAGTTCGGCGAGCGTTTCCGTCACTTCCTCGATCGAGTAGTCCAAGTCGCGCCGGTGCACATAAAAAAGCTCCACCTGCTCTACGCCTAGGCGCTCTAGCGAGGCGTCAAGGGAGGCGCGTAAGTGTTCGGGGCTGTTGTCGAATTTCCGCTTTCCATCGGCGTCACGGGTGATGCCAGCCTTGGTCGCGATCTTGAAAAAATCCTGTGCCTGCTTGCCCTGCTTGGCGAGGAACGTGCCGATCCGATTTTCCGATTTGCCGAGGCCATAGGCATTGGACGTGTCGATATGCGTGATTCCAAGATTGATGCATTGCGCCAGGATCGCCTCCGAACCCTCCTCTGTCGCCGGACCGTAAAAGTCCGTAAATGACATGGCGCCGTACCCAACGGCGGACACGGGCGTGCCCAATTGTCCAAGTTTTCGTTGCTGCATATTTTTTCCTCAGTCTCTAGGTGTTGCGCCGCGAGGGCATGTTATCGCTTCGGGTTGCTCGTCCCGGTGGCCTATTTTTGCGTTTGTGAGGAGCCTTTCAAGGCTCGTCCGTCCAGAGATCAAGCCCCATACCCGCCACCACCCGGCGTGCGAACCAAAATTTTGTCGCCTTTCTTCAGGATGTGCTGGGTCCGATGATTAACACTTTCGCCATTGATCTGAACATCACCGATCTCGCCATCGCAACCGCCGTCAAAGCCAGGCGCAGGCACGCGAGTCCGTTCCGCCATGAACATCATGGCGATGGGGGTATCATTGGTGCATTCCATCAGAATATCCTGACCCGCACCGCCCCGATGGCGGCCGGCACCGCCAGATTCTGGTCGCAAGGCCTTCTTATGGAAGATCAACGGCGCATTGCGTTCCGCCACCTCCACCGGTGTGGATGAGATGTTGGACGGCCAGCTAAGACAGCTTTCTCCGTCCTTGTTCGCTAGAGCGCCCATCCCTCCATTGAAGAATAAGACGTTGGCGTAGGCCGATCCATCATCCTGATAGCCCGTCTGGGTCAGCGCCCACAAGGGCGATCCAGCGCCTGCCATGACCCGGTCTGGGACGGCCTGCCCCAAGGCGCCGAAGACGACCACGGGCAAGTAATGGCCAACACTAGCCCGGGCCGAGACCGCAGACGGGAACTGCGGGTTGACCAGACAATCGTCCGGCGCGGTGACGGCGATCGGTCGGAACATGCCGTCATTGTTCGGCAAATCCGGCAATAGCGCGCATTTC
>CAJWVP010000135.1 GCA_913048145.1 uncultured Rhodospirillaceae bacterium | reverse complement strand
GGAGGCGCTTTCGAAGCGCCGCCGTCCGACGGCACCGTCCCGGTAAAGGCCTTGGCGGTGGATTTGCCGGAACGGGAATTGACGCCCGAGGAAGAAGAGGCGGTGAGCGCCCTTCCACCACTTGAGAACCTGGACAAGAATTCCGACTTCACTCCGTTCCTGGCCGATAATATTCCGGAGTTCATCCGCAACCGGGCGCTCAAGATCCTGTGGCGCAGCGATCCCTTGTTCGGTTTTCAGGACGGCCTGGACGATTACGCTGAGAATTTCCGGGTCATCGATAAACTGATCGACGCAGCGACACAGTCCAGCTACAAGCCGGGCCAAGGGTATGACCAGCCTGAAGAGGCGGACGCGGAGGGCGACGGCGAGACGCCTGAAGCAACCGAGACGGCCGAAGCGGCCGATCCGAAGAGCGACGACGAGGCGACGTCGGTGGCGGCGAAATCGGACGATTTGGTTGAACAGGAGCGCCCCCAAGATGTTGGAAATACGACCGTTCCGAACGACGAAGGTGATGCCGGGGCCAAGGACGCGTGATTTCGATGCATAATCCGCTCAAAATTTTCACCTACAAATAAATTTTACATAGTTAATTTTTGTGCGGCGCAGCGTAAATAACCCAACACGTCAAATGTCCACAACTTTTGCATGAGTAAATCCCTAAGTATTTGAAATATCGTGGCTAGGTCTTTACAGGAATTAGTACCGATACTCATTCGCAACTAGAGCGTGGTTCACTGCTTTGTTTGAAGTGTTAAATTGCGGCGTTGCAGCATCAATAATCGAACTGCCGACGCTCGTATCTAATTGATAATAATGAACTTTTTTTATTAAATATTTTTAGACGCTGGCTAGACACCCGTTGACTTGCGAGCCAATAAAGAGCGATAATTCGCAATAATCATGAGGCAATTCGTAATTAGCATGTGCCAGTGGTTACGCGCGTAAATAGAGAGTTTGCTCCACGACTGCGGAGCTAAGTTGAACAAGGACCTATATTCTTGCAGCCAAACATAGTATCGGACAGCGTCGGTCCTGCAGGGCCCACACCTCCGGATCAGGTGGAGACTGAAACGACGACCGCTATATCCGGTGAGGATATGCTGCGGGCAAACGTTTACGGGCTGTTGGCGCGAGTGCTGGCATCGCCGCCCTCCAACGAAACCTTGGAAATTGTGCGCGAGCTCGCCGATGCGGATGACGGTACCGAAATGGGTGCCGCCTTGTCCAACCTTGGAACTCTTGCGGCCCGAACCCCGCGCGCTCAGGTGGAGGACGAATATACGCGCCTGTTCTACGGTTTCGGAGCCGGCGGGGAAATCACGCCGACGGCATCCTTTTATCGGACCGGCTTCATTAATGATAAACCTTTGGCCAACCTCCGCCAGGATCTCTTGGAACTCGGCATTACCGTGTCGGGGCTCAATAAAGAGCCGGAAGACCATATCGCCTTCCTGTGTGAGGTCATGCATGGCCTGATCACCGGTACGCTCGGTGCTCGGAGCTGCGAAGGTGTGGGGCTGGCCAAGCAAAAATCGTTTTTCCAAAGACACCTGGCTCCGTGGGCCGCCCGGTTGTTCGGAGATTTGGAGGGGGCCGACGCGGCCGTCTTCTATATGCCCGTGGGCACCGTCGGAAAGTTTTTCATGGCGGTGGAGGCCGAGGCATTTGAGATGACGGCCTGACGTTCGGTCGTGCAGTAACCCTGGCGCTCACATGAACGCCGGTTTGAGACGAAACGTATTTGGGAGTTAACAGTAGGGAGAAGACCATGGCAGACAAAGATGCCAAAACCCTGCCGAGACGTGAATTCCTGAAGGCCGCCGGGATGACCGGCGCCGCTGCGGGTGCAGCGGTTGCGCTTTCATCGAATGACGCTAAGGCAGCGACACCTGAGAGCGGGCAAAAGTCCGGCTATCAGGAAACAGAGCACGTGATGAAGTATTACGAGCTCGCCCGGTTCTAACCACAAGCCATAGGGAGTAAATTTTTATGCTCACGAAAAAGAGCAACGGGGTGGCGAATGGCCCCCGTTTGAAGAAGGCCCTGGCTGGTGTGATCGGCGGTGCGATGGACCGCCGGACATTCCTGAGACGCTCAGGACTCACCGCTGGAGGGGCCGCGCTTGCGGCAGCCACGCCTTTGGGTATGGCGAAGCAGGCGAAAGCCCAAGCTGCGACCGCAAAAATCAGTAAAATTAAATCCGTATGTACGCACTGCTCAGTCGGCTGCACCGTTGTTGGTGAAGTTGCCAATGGTGTGTGGGTTGGTCAGGAGCCGGGCTTTGAAAGCCCCTTCAACCTAGGTGCACACTGTGCCAAGGGAGCTGCCGTCCGCGAACACGCCCACAATGAGCGGCGTCTGCGCTACCCAATGAAATTGGAAGGTGGCCAGTGGAAGAAATTGAGCTGGGATGACGCGATCAACGAGATCGGCGATAAGATGCTCGACATCCGCAAGTCGTCCGGTCCAGATTCCGTCTACTGGCTGGGTTCTGCAAAGTTTAATAACGAGCAGTCCTACCTGTTCCGAAAGTTTTATGCCTTCTGGGGCTCGAACAACGGTGATCATCAGGCACGAATCTGTCACTCGACTACGGTTGCCGGTGTTGCGAACACCTGGGGCTATGGCGCGATGACGAACAGCTACAATGACATGCACAATTCGCGTGCCATGTTCCTGATCGGGTCGAACCCGGCCGAGGCGCACCCTGTAGCTGTGCAGCATATCCTCAAGGCGAAAGAGCAGAACAACTCTGCTTTGATCGTTTGTGACCCACGGTTCACGCGGACGGCGGCCCACGCCGATGAGTTCGTGCGTTTCCGTCCAGGCACGGACGTGGCGCTGATCTGGGGTATCCTGCATCACATCTTCGAAAATGGCTGGGAAGATAAGCAATACATCAAACAGCGCGTTTGGGGTATGGATCAGATCCGGTCCGAAGTCGCGAAATGGACGCCTGAAGAGACCGAACGGGTCACCGGTGTTCCGGGTGCGCAACTCAAGCGGGTTGCCCGGACGCTGGCCAACAACCGCCCCGGCACCATCGTATGGTGCATGGGCGGCACCCAGCACACCAACGGCAACAACAACACAAGGGCCTATTGCATACTGATGTTGGCGCTTGGCAACATCGGCCGCTCCGGCGGCGGCGCCAATATTTTCCGCGGCCACGATAACGTTCAGGGTGCCACCGACTTCTGCATCCTGTCGCACTCCTTACCGGGCTATTATGGTCTAAAGAAGGGTTCGTGGAAGCACTGGGCGCGGGTCTGGGATGTAGACTACGACTATCTGAAAGGTCGTTTTGCATCCGAGAAACTGATGCAGTCCAAGGGCATTCCGGTCAGCCGCTGGATCGACGGTATTCTTGAAGACAAAAAGAATATAGACCAGCCGGACAACGTCCGGGCCATGGTGCTGTGGGGTCACGCTGTGAACTCGCAAACCCGCCTGCCGGAAATGAAGACTGCGATGGAGAAGCTGGATTTGATGGTGATCATCGATCCGGTGCCGACCTTCGCCGCCGTCATTCCGGACCGCAAGGATGGTATCTACGTGTTACCAGCGGCGACACAGTTCGAAACCTATGGTTCCGTAACTGCGTCCAACCGCTCTTTGCAATGGCGTGAAAAGATCGTCGACCCGGTTTACGAATCGCTACCGGATCACACGATCATTTACAAGCTCGCGAAAAAGCTCGGCTTTGAGAAAGAGATGTTCAAGAACATCAAAGTCAACAATGACGAGCCGCTGATCGAAGACGTGACCCGCGAATTCAATACGGGCATGTGGACGATTGGTTACACGGGGCAGTCACCCGAACGCCTACGCACGCACATGCAGAACCAATCTACCTTCGACAAGACCACGCTCCTTGCGCGCGGCGGTCCGGCCGATGGTGACTACTATGGTCTGCCGTGGCCGTGCTGGGGGACCGCTGAAATGAAGCACCCGGGGACGCCGGTTCTTTATGATCCGTCGAAGCCGGTTGCTGAAGGTGGTTTGAACTTCCGGGCTCGCTTCGGCGTGGAGCGGAAGGGTGAAAACCTTCTGGCTGAAGGCTCCTACCCGGTGGGTAACGAACTCAAGGATGGTCACCCCGAATTCAGCATGGCCATGCTGAAGAAGCTAGGCTGGGATTCGGACCTGACCGCCGACGAGCGCGCCGCCATCGAAAAGGTCGCCGGGGATAAGACCAACTGGAAAACCGACCTTTCCGGCGGTATCCAGCGGGTTGCCATTAAGCACGGCTGTGCGCCTTTCGGTAACGCGAAAGCGCGGACCGTCGTCTGGACGTTCCCGGATCCGGTGCCCCTGCATCGTGAACCGTTGTACACGCCCCGGCGCGATCTTCTGCCCAAGTACTCTACGTACAAGGATAAAAAGGCCTATCGCCTTCCGACCATGTACGCGTCCATTCAGAAGAAAGACTTCTCGAAAGACTTTCCGACGATTCTCACATCCGGACGCTTGGTTGAATATGAGGGTGGCGGTGATGAGAGCCGGTCAGTGAAATGGTTGGCTGAATTGCAGCAAGACATGTTCTGTGAAGTTCACCCCGTGGATGCCAACAACGCCGGTATTCGCGATGGTGCAGACATGTGGGTCTATTCACCCGAGGGGGGCAAGGTTCTTGTCAAAGCCTTGGTAACCGAACGTGTTGCCCAGGGTGTCGCCTTTATGCCGTTCCACTTTGGTGGTCATTGGCAGGGCAAAGACCTCAGGTCAAAATACCCGGAGGGTAGTGATCCCTACGTGTTGGGTGAAGCGTCCAACATGTGTGGTACCTACGGGTATGACTCGGTGACCCAAATGCAGGAAACCAAGACAACCCTCTGCAGAATTGAAGCAGCGTAAGGTAAAGGAGAAATATCATGGCAAGAATGAAGTTCCTTTGCGATGCCGAGCGCTGCATTGAATGCAACGCTTGTGTCACCGCATGTAAGAACGAACATGAGGTGCCGTGGGGCGTCAACCGCCGCCGCGTGGTGACCATCAATGATGGAAAGCCGGGCGAGCGGTCCATATCTGTGGCTTGCATGCACTGCTCTGACGCACCGTGCATTGCGGTCTGCCCCGTGGATTGCATTTACGAAACCGAAGAAGGCGTGGTTCTTCACTCGAAAGATCTCTGTATCGGGTGTGGCTATTGCTTCTTTGCTTGTCCCTTTGGGGCGCCGCAGTACCCGCAGGCGGGTAACTATGGTAGCCGCGGAAAAATGGACAAGTGTACTTTCTGCGCCGGCGGTCCGGAGGACGACAACTCCGCCGCTGAGTTCCAGAAGTACGGCAAGAACCGTCTGGCGGAAGGTAAGCTGCCGCTATGCGCCGAAATGTGCTCGACCAAGGCTCTCTTGGGCGGCGACGGCGACATGCTCAGCAACATTTACCGCGAGCGGATCGTTAGCCGTGGCTTCGGCTCTGGCGCTTGGGGTTGGGGTACCGCCTATCAGTTGAAGGCGGGGTCTTAAACTCTTAGATGTAAGCGATTGGGGCGGCGGTATCCAATATACTGGATGCCGCCGCCCTGCGTTATTAATCCCCGAGATGTGCGGATACCGTCGGGTATCCAAATTTTTCGGGGACATATCGAGACGGGATAGGGATAAGAGCGGCATGAAGGCCCTTTACACGCTTCGGACTGTAAGCGTCCTGATCATCGCCGGCGTTGTCCTCACGGGATGCCTGGATGATAAGCGCGATCGCATCACCAAATTTGAACCCGGTGTGTACCTGGGTAAACCTGATACACAGTTATCTAATAAGCAACGGGATGTTTTAGTGCGTCGGGCCAGGCTCCAGAGTGGGGTCGTGCAGGTAACCGGTGGGGGTGGTATTTTGGCAGCGCCGTCGAGGTCGAGCTCCGTGCGCACACCGTCTAATAGTGCGGCCTTTTTCGGCAAATTAAATTCTCGCGCCGCTAATCAAAAAGGGCCTTAGGCCGTGAACATACGAGCACGCAAAGAAGAGGGAATGATGTCATGACAGGCAAGAAACTGCGCCGCCTTTTGGCCGTTTTGAGCATTCTTGTTTTCGCCGGTTTAACTGGATCACCGATGTTGTCCGTGCAGCCCGCGGCTGCGCAATCTGGTGGCCAGGTCCCCGGTGGCTGGTCGGGCAGCACCTCGGATGCAGAATTTTGGCGCGCCATCCGCAAGGGCGTGCGCGGTACGGTAAGCATTCCCGATAAAAAGGCTGCTCAGTTGGTGCAATCGGATGGTGACGAGTTCCGGGCCTTCCGCAACGGCAAGATGGCCAGCACGGGTGTCACCGCCATGGTCATCGTGGTCCTCGTCTTGTTCGTCTTCTTCATCATTCGCGGCAAAATCAAGATTGACGCCGGTCGGGATCCCGAAGGCCAAACTATCGAACGATTCAACACATTGGAGCGGTTCACACACTGGATGACTGCGTCCAGCTTTATAATCCTCTCGTTGACAGGCTTAAACGTTCTATACGGCAAGCTATTTATGCCGGTGCTGATCGGTAAGGAAGCCTTCGCGGCCGTGTCAATGTGGGGAAAGATGGCGCACAACTATATCGCTTGGGCCTTTATGATCGGTATCGTTATGATGTTCATCCTTTGGGTTAAGGACAACATTCCAGGTCCCACGGACATCAAATGGCTGGCTAAAGGCGGGGGCCTCTTTACCAAGGGTATGCATCCGCCTGCGAAGAGGTTCAATGCAGGACAAAAGCTAATCTTCTGGTCTGTGATAGTGGGTGGAGCATCGCTGTCCACGTCGGGGCTGGCGCTACTGTTCCCGTTTGAGCTGCAGATGTTTGCCGGCACCTTCAAGATCATAAATGTCTTCGGCTTTGATTTCCCCACGGTCTTGAGCCCCCTACAGGAAACTCAGTATGCGCTCATGTGGCATGGGATCGTCGGCATAGGCATGATCGTCATTATCATCGCCCATATTTATATCGGATCTTTAGGCATGGAAGGTGCTATCGATGCGGTTGCCGATGGCCACGTGGACCGCAACTGGGCAATAGAACACCATGGTCTGTGGGTGGAGGAGCTGGATAATGAGGCCACTGCAAGTGCTGAGAGCCAACCAGCGGAATAGGTGGCGGGGAGAATTGAGATGACCGGAGAGAAGTGGAAATCATTCTGGATGGGCACTATCGCGGCAGTTGTAATAGCCGTGGTTGCGGGCATCGTGATGACCAGCACCAACATGACGGCGGGAGAGAAATTTTCGTCGTCCAGCACGCGGCTCTAGCACCGACGTTATGTCGAGAATACGCTGACGCGGCGAAGGTTATTCACCGCGAGGCATAAGATATGTCGACCAATCAGGATTGGCTGGTGCTTTCCGTCGAGGAGACGCTAGCGCCGCATCTCCCCATCATAGACCCTCATCATCACCTGTGGGAGTTCCGTCCCGATGGAGTATCTCCACGTTACCTGATGGATGAGTTTCAGGCGGATTTAGGCGCCGGACACAACATCGTTGCCACCGTCTTCATCGAATGCGGTACCATGTACAAAAACGACGGCCCGGAAGGTTTGCGCTCCGTCGGCGAAATGGAGTTCGCCAACGGCATTGCCGCCATGAGTGCGTCGGGAATGTACGGCGCAACGCGAATCGGCGCTGGACTCATTGGCAATGCCGATCTGTGCCTGGGTGCCGCTGTGGGTGAGGTCCTGGATGCCTTGGCTGTGGCT
>CAJWVP010000134.1 GCA_913048145.1 uncultured Rhodospirillaceae bacterium | reverse complement strand
TTACGTCGGGAATGTACGGCCATCATTTGGGCGGGGCTATCGGGCTCGGGTATGTCCACGATGATGGCGGAGTCGATGCGGCTTTTGTTAATGAGGGGGCCTTCGAGGTTCTGGTGGCTGGTGAGATGGTCGCCGCTTCTGCGTCGCTGCGGCCTCTCTATGATCCCAAATCGGAGCGGATTAAAGCTTAAACGCTGAGTGGAAAAAGGCTCAGTAGCTCAGCTAGCTTAAGCATGCTTCAAACCGGGTGACCCCGATCGGGTGGTAAGACCCGAAATATTCAAATCAAGAACAGACTTGGCGAACTTGACAGGCAGCGTTTTTCTATACCGATCCGGGTCGGCGGGGACCCTTCGAAAGCTATTAGTCGACGGTGACTTTGATGCCACTGAGGCCGTCGATACCGCCGACTAGAATATCGCCGGCGGTGATGGGTCCAACGCCTGAGGGCGTTCCGGTGAAGATTAGGTCACATGGACGAAGGGTAAATAGACCTGAGAGATAGCTGATAATTTCTGGAATTTTCCAGATCAGCTGGTTCAGGTCTCCTTCTTGGCGGACTTTGCCGTTTACCTCGAGCCAAATGCGACCACTTTCCATATTGCCCGTCTGTGCGATTGGGTGAAGGCAGCCCATGGGCGCGGCGTTATCGAAGGCCTTGCCAGTATCCCATGGCCGCCCGGCCTTTTTTGCTTCACCCTGGAGGTCGCGTCGGGTCATGTCGATACCGACACCGAAGCCCCAAACGCAGTCCATAGCGGTGTCAACGGGAATATTGGTTCCGCCTTTAGAAAGAGCGGTGACCAGTTCGATCTCGTGATGGACATCATGGGTCTTTGGTGGATAGGGGAAGGTGCCGCCTCCATCGGGCTCTGATGCGGGGAGGAGGTTGTCGGGCGCCTTCTTAAAAAAAAACGGTTCTTCCCGGTTCGGGTCATGACCCATCTCGATGGCGTGTGCCGCATAATTTCGACCGACGCAGTATACGCGGTTGACCGGAAAGAGTGCATCCGACGCAGCGACAGCGACAGTTGGAATGGCTGGGGGGGTAATCACGTAGTTCATGGTGATGGTTCCTTGCTGGAAATCCGTTGCAGGAGTTATAGGCGAGAATATCCCAACGAAAAATCCCTCATTCGAGGTGCTCTGCCGGATTACCCTGGCACCTACATTCTTTGGCGCCTGGCACCTGACATTTTGCAGGCAATGGCCTAATATTAAGCATATTTGACGATGCGGAGGATGACATGTCCTTGAGAACGCCTTACCTCATGTTTTTGGGTGACGCGATCGACCAATTAGCGGCAAAGACTGCCAGCGGCGTAGTTCACTGGGTACCTGATATCTGTATTGGTCAGTTCAGACTTGACGGCTGCAATGCCGACCTGGGCCTGCCTGACATGACATTGGAGGCGGCTGCCGCAGCTGGCGCCAAGACGGTCATTGTCGGTGTCGCCAACCGTGGTGGCGTGATTTCCGAGGCTTGGGCCGCAACGTTGGTTTCCGCCATCGAGCTCGGTTTTGATATTGCCAGTGGATTGCACAATCGATTGGATAGCGTTTCCGCTATCGCTGACGCCGCGAAGACGTACGGACGTGATCTAGTCGATGTCCGCCATCCGACACAAAGCTTTGATGTGGCCAGCGGTAAAAAGCGATCGGGTATGCGCTTGCTGCCCGTTGGGACGGATTGCTCGGTCGGCAAAATGTATACGGCCCTGGCCTTGGAAAAGGAGATGAAGGCCCGGGGAATGAAAGCCACGTTCCGCGCCACCGGTCAGACAGGAATCTTTATTGCCGGGGATGGTGTCTCCGTTGACGCCGTGGTCGCCGATTTCATTTCTGGAGCGACAGAAATTCTCTCGCCGGCCAATGATCCGGATCATTGGGACCTCGTCGAAGGACAAGGCTCTTTGTTCCACGCTTCTTATGCGGGTGTTAGCATGGGCTTAATTCACGGGGCTCAGCCAGATGCACTGGTCTTGTGTCACGAGCCAACCAGAAAACATATGCGTGGTCTGCCAGAGTACCCGATTCCGAACCTCAAAGAATGTCTAGACGCTAATGAACAAGCGGCGCGGCTCACGAACCCTAAGGCCACGTGTATAGGTGTTTCCATCAATACCAAGGATCTGTCCGACGCGGAACGCGACAGTTATCTTAAACGTGTTGAGGATGAACTGGGATTACCGACGGTAGATCCCGTTACAACGGGTGTCAGCAAGTTGGTAGACAATCTTCCCGTGGCTAACTCATGACCCGTGAACTTACAGTTCTCGACGAAGCGTGGCCGTTGGTCCGCCCATTCGCGATTTCCCGAGGCGTGAAGACGGAAGCACATGTCGTTGTCGCGGAGATCCAGGACGGCGAGGCTATGGGGCGCGGCGAATGTGTGCCTTATGCCCGCTACGAAGAGTCCGTCCACGGCGTTAGTGAGCAGATCAAAGGTCAGACCGGCGCTGTCGCCTTTGGGCTGGATGGTTTTGGGCTGACCGAACGGCTGCCCGCCGGAGCTGCACGAAATGCACTAGACACGGCCCTGTGGGATTTGCAGTCGAAAGTTACGGGTCAGCGCGTTTGGGAACTTGTCGATCTTCCCGAGCCGACACCGACCGTCACTGCAACAACCATTGGCATTGGCACAGTTGACGAAATGGAAGCGCAGGCCCGGGACCTCAGCGCGGCGCCGTTGATCAAGGTTAAGTTGAATCGTGATGACGTTGTGCAGCGGATGGAGGCGGTCCGTGCCGCCGCCGCTGGAGCCCAGCTGATCGTAGACCCGAACGAGGGATGGACCATCGATGAGTTGACCTGTTTTTTGCCGGAGCTTCAGCGCCTCGGTGTTGAAATGATCGAACAACCTGTGCCTGCTGACGCAGATGCCGGTTTGGCAGGTTATGACTCGCCCATACCCATATGTGCTGACGAAGCCTGCCACACTGTCACTGACCTGCCGGGATTGGTCGGTAAGTATCAAATGATTAACATAAAATTGGACAAGACTGGCGGGCTAACGGAGGCTCTCTTACTAGCCCGCGCGGCTGAAAAAATTGGTATGCAAATCATGGTTGGCTGCATGGTAGCGACATCGCTGGCTATGGCTCCAGCTATCCTCCTCGGTAAATTTTCGAGGTATCTCGATTTGGATGGCCCCCTCTTTCTCAAGGGCGACCGTCCGGACGCCTTGATCTTTGAAAACGGGCGGGTTCATCCGCCGCCCGCCGCACTGTGGGGCTGATGAGAAACTGAGGCTGTCATGTCGACATCTATCCCTTGCACCATCCTTCGGGGTGGAACTTCGAAAGGCGTTTATTTGAGGGAAGCGGATTTGCCGACAGACCCCAAGGTGCGCCAGGCCACGATCCTGGCTATATTTGGCTCCCCCGATAAACGTCAGATTGACGGACTGGGTGGCGCCGATCCGCTGACGTCGAAGGTCTGCATTGTGGGGCCTCCCCCAGTGGCTGGGCCGGGGAAATATGCGGATTTGAGCTATACTTTCGGTCAGGTTGAAATTGACGAACCTTCTGTAGATTTCCGTTCCTTGTGCGGCAATCTGACTTCTGGGGTGGGCGCATTTGCGATTTGGGACGGTATGGTTCCGCCAGTGGCACCCATGACCTTGGTCCGCGTATATAACACCAACTTAGACAGCATCTTGATTGTCGAGGTGCCCGTATCAGATGGTCGTCCGCTAGAATCTGGGAACTTTGTTATTGCTGGCGTGCCTGGCAGCGGGGCGAAGATTCAGGTCGACTTTGCTGATACGGCTGGCACCAGTGCGGGCGCCTTGTTGCCGACCGGGAACTCCTACGACCGGCTGGATATTCCTGGTTTTGGGAAGATTGACGTATCGATGGTGGATATCGGCAACGCCCATGCGTTTGTTCGTGCCTCCGATTTGGGACGATCTGGGACCGAGACGGCGGCGGCCATCGATGCCGATACAGAGTTGTGCCAGATACTAGAGCGAATACGCGCACATGCCGGCGTCGCGATGGGAATGATTGATGATCCCGATCGGGCTGCGGAGATTAGTCCGGCAACGCCGTTCGTCGCCATGATTGCGCCACCGCAGGATTATGAAAATGTCATCGGTGGCAAACATGTCACGGCTGAGGAAAGCCAGTTTTTGTCCCGTTTGATGTTTATGCAACAGATGCATAAGACCTACGCCGGGACCAGCACGGTTTGCACCGGGGTCGCCAGTCGAATTCCGGGAACAATCGTCCACGAGGCCAGGCGCCCCTCTGATCGCGATCACATGATTGTCCGCATTGGTCATCCGGCTGGTGTTATCGAGACTGAATCGGCTTTGGATATTGACGGGGATGCCCCCATCGTCACCCGCGCGACGCTTGGACGTACGGCGCGGCGGATCATGGAAGGAGCGGTTTACATCCCTTGATGTTCGATTGCGATGTCGCGCCGATAGCCAAGAAAAAACAAGAGACCCACCAGCAACGCCGGCGGGCCAGCCAGGATGAATCCCAGGCCAAAACTTCCCGTGGTAGCAAGTAGGAGGCCGAACAATGCGGGATAAGCGGTTTGTCCGCCGGTCGCAAAAGCGAGAACACCGCCCGTGTTGGTCGCCGTTTCTCCAGCTTTCGATAGGTTCGCGATCTCGGCTAGAACGACGCCATGCCAGCTGATAGCAGTGGCGCTGTAGGCAATGGCGATGGTGGTTACTGACCAATGTGGCCATGCTGTATTCATGAAACCGCAGGCGACGGCGATAAACGCCATGCTGATGCCCAGGATTGCAAGAACTGGCCTTGCCCCCCAGGTTCCGGCCATCCCACCCCAGGCGATCCGGAAGGCAATCGACGCGGCCTGCGCGAAGGCAAAGGTTCCGCCTGCTGCGGCTAGCGTCATGCCTAAGCCCTCGACCAAGTAGGAGACGAAGAAAGCGCCAAATACGCCTTGCAAACCGCAAAAAGTGAAGGTCGCATAGACAAGGTACCGGAACGGCCGTGGGACCAGAACGCCGCGCAAAGTATAATATCCTTGCGTGAAATTAATTCGATGGTTGGGGTTGCGATTGACGTCGAAACGTTTGCGTACGGCCTGAAAGGCGATGGCTAGGGCTAGGCAACTGCCGCCGAGTGTCAGGAACATAACCTGCCAATCCCAACCGTTGATGAGGAATGGAACTAAGATCCCACCCAACATTCCACCCGCTGGGACACCCGTTTGTTTGATAGAAAAAATGAGGGGTGCATGCTTGGGCGGCGCGTACCGAGCCAGGATGTCCGAGGATGCTGGGGTCGAAAACGCACTGCCCGCGCCAATCAGGAAGGCGCTTAGTGCGAAGGCCCAAAGTGTCCCTGCAGCTCCCAGTGCAAGGCCGATGGCGGTGGCGAGAAGAGCCACCTGAGACATTCGCGCAGCGCCAAAGCGGCGGATAAATCCGCCGGCAAACACCATGGAAATCGAAGCCACGAGATAGACAATTCCCATGTGCGCGCCGGCCAAGGCGACTGGCAGGTCAAAGATCCGCGACAATTCTGGCGCCGCGATGGGCACCACTAAATGGCTCATGTAAGTCAGGCTTTGCTGGAGGAATGTTGCGACGACGGCGATGAAAATCGGCATGGAAGGTGTATTAAGTCTACAAAGGTTTGGGCAGCTAAGTTGTTACGATAACCTATTCAGGCTGGTGCGACGTCTCTACCTGTTTCAAAAAAAGCGTCGTTGTTCGCCGGTTTTTTCTGGTGTCTACCCCGTCTTAATTACCATTCCGTTGCTATCCATCCCAAACGTTTCCCTTTCCGATTATACGCATTGGCCGACCAGCGTTCGTTAATGTCAATTGAGGGCTAGAGTTGAAAGGTTCCGCGTCCGGCGATGTATAGACCCAGCAGAATCAATGCGGTGAAAAACACTTTGCGGAACCGTTCTTCGGAAAGCCGTTGTCGAAGGCGTCGACCGACATCCATGCCGACAATAGCCGGGATGACGGCTCCTGCTGAGACGATGGCTAGGTCGACGGGTAGTGCTCCACGTCCACCCAGTGCGCCGCCTAGGGCAATAGAGCCAAGACAAAACCAGATTCCCATGGCCTGGATAAGCGCATCCCGCTTAATGCCGAGCGCCTGCATATAGGGTACCGAAGGCACGGCCATGGAACCGGTCAGGCCGCCGATGACGCCGGTGATCGCGCCGGCTAGTGGCGACAATATGATCTCCCAACGCCCAGGCGGCTGAATTTGCGGCGTGGACAGACTATAGGCCGCATAACCTGCGAGGATGATGCCCAGCATGATTGCCAGGATGGCCGGGTTAGCCGTCACCATGACCCCTACGGCGAACCAGATACCAATGACGCCGGTCGCGAACAGCGGCCAAAGACGCGTCAACATGGCCCTTACGTGTCCGCCGGTTACTCCTTGCCAGATATTGGTTGCGAACAAGGGAATGACGAGGATCGCCATAGCATCCCTAAGTTCCAGGGCTAATAACAGCAGGCCAAGGGACATGGCCGGCAAGCCGAGGCCGGTTAACCCTTTGACGATGCCGGCGATAAAGAAGGCTCCTGCGACGAACGCGAGAATTTCTAAAGGCATGTCCGAGAGCGGGATGTTGGCCAGGGTCTTAAGCGTCAACGGCATGCTTGGAGCCTAGCCCACGCGTGACCTAAGGTCAGCCACCATCTCAGGCCATAGGCGAAGTAGGTGGTGCCATCCATTGCGAGCCCCAACAGCAACCAGCCGTGTGAACGGAGCGCTCACCGGTTTGAAATTGTCTGGGGTTTTGTGAGCCTGCCGTTCGGCACAAAATAGTTGAACACTATTCGGAGGGATCGTTATGCCAGCACGGACCATGTTCGACAAAATTTGGGATCTTCACGTTGTCGCTGATTTGGGTGGAGATATGGCTTTGCTTCATGCCGACCGCATATTGGTCCACGACCTGAGTGGTGCGCGGGCGATTGGTGCTCTGTTGGCAAATGGGAGGGAGGTTCGCAACCCGGAACTATGTTTCGCGGCGCCCGATCACACGGTGACAACAGATCCGGCTACTGGGGGGATTGGTGATTTCCATGAGACCTGCGTGCGGCCGTTGCAGGAATTAACAAAGCAAGGCAGTATCCGGCATTTCGGTTTGGGCGATAAGGGATTTGGTATCCTTCACGTAATTGGGCCGGAGCAGGGGATTTCTCTTCCCGGTACAACGGTGGTTTGCGGTGACAGCCATACTTGTACGCATGGCGGTATGGGTGCGCTGGCATGGGGGATCGGCTCCAGCGAATTGGTCCATGCCCTGGCGACCCAGACGGTCATGCAACGCAAACCGAAACGGATGCGGGTTAATTTTGACGGTCTGCTACCGGATTGGCTTTCCGCGAAAGATCTCATCTTGCATGTCATTGGACGGGAGGGAGCTGCTTCTGGCGACGGTTATGCTGTCGAATACGCGGGCGCACCCATTCGAGCTTTAAATGTCGAGGCTAGGCTAACGCTTTGTAATCTGTCGATTGAGATGGGTGCTAAGATCGGAATGATCGCGCCTGATGACATGATTTACCAATACCTCTTCGGTCGACCATATGCTCCGAAGGGTGCCGACTGGGACCGCGCTCTCGCTGCTTGGGGGGAACTGGCCAGCGACGACGAAGCCGCTTTCGACGCCGAGGTAAATATCCCGATTGATGACTTGGCGCCGCATATCTCCTGGGGTACCAGTCCCGAACATACGATTGCCATCACAGATCGCATTCCTGATCCGGCTGATGAGGTGGATTTGGACCGACGACAGGCGTTGAGCGCAGCGCAGGAGTACATCGGTCTCAATCCAGGTGCGCCCATTGAGGGTAC
>CAJWVP010000133.1 GCA_913048145.1 uncultured Rhodospirillaceae bacterium | reverse complement strand
TATATTCGTACTACGCCCCGCCGATCCCGTGCGTTTCAGGGGTGGCGTTATTTCCCCACGGAAGACGCGCCTGCGGACCTTGGCCAAGGGTCGGCCTCAATCAAGAAAGACCTACCCCCAGAAATGGCGGCCGAGTTAAGGGAATTAGGGCTTCTATAGAGTTCTTCAAGTTTTGGATTGCGAAAATGGGATAAAGTCAGGACAAACGGGCTGACATTCTAGGGTAACGTAGGCTTAACCTGACGTGCAGCCGCAAACGCAACAAAGCTGTATGGATCGAAAAGAAAATCAATATTATTAACCCGCTGAACGCGGTTAAAGCGAAGGTCTGCTTAGGAGGCCTAGGTGCGGTCGGCGCGATTGACTTAAAACGACCAAAGAGGCCGCTTCCACTGTGACCTGGTGGCAGGCATTGGTAACCAACTGTGTCCAATGATCGAGAAGATCGATTTCGCTAGTAAATGAAAGGCAATGGCTAGACCGCCAGCAATAAGGCCCTGGCCGGTCTGAAATAGATCCTGCAGAAAGTCTAGGGAGAGATTTGACCCGTCCGAATGGCGAGATTAAGTCAACTTCGCCTTAAACGCAGACAACCAATCTATCCGCCCCCGAAGAACGTCGATTTCCATGTCGATCCACTGGACAAGGTGGCCCTCATCCTGGCCATGATGATCGCGAAGGTCAATCAACCGCGCTAATTCGGTTTCCGCCATATCTATCAGGATATCCATCTGTGCAGCCTGGTCGAGGCAATCAAGAAGATGCAGGAACCGAAATTTCAATGACACGATGAGTTTGTTAAGGTCCGTCGCACCGGGACGGACATGGGTGGTCAGAAGTGTCTCCAATTCCGCACGCCCAGCGTCGGATATAGCTAGAACGGCCTGTTCGCCCTCACCGGATTCGATGACGACCAAGCCCTCGTACTTCAAAAGCTCAATAGAGCTGCCCATGACGTCCAGGATTGGCCCCTGTACGCGGTCCAGAAAATGACGTACCGACCCGGCCAATTCACCATACGTCCGTGCCCCGTCGGCAAGGGTGCCGAGCGCACAAAGTCGGGCCGATTCTTTTGGGGTCAGGGTATTATCGGCGTACATAGCATTGGTCTACCAGAATTAATTCTTATCAAGTGGTAACTGAATTTCGTTGAGCCGGCAACCCGTGACGTCCTCGCCAACGATCATCCCGCGATGGTATCGAGTTGCTCGAGAAAGTCACCGACATCAGCGGGAACGACAATTCCCGCTGACGCGAGCTTGTATTGGACGGCGTGACCCGGCACATGCTGACGAACAGGCCACTGCCGATCCCCGTGTCCAATAGAGGCGAACAAGTCAATCCACGCGATCCTCCGTGGCACGAGGGTCCAGGGCATCCTGCAACCCGTCGCCCAAAAAATTAAAGGCGATCACCGTGGCAAAGATCAAAACGCCAGGATAGAATGCCTGCAAAGGAGCCTCCCAAATCATCTCCTGAGCATTCGTCAGGAGGTTGCCCCAGCTGGGCAGCGGTGGTTGGATGCCCAGGCCGAGAAAAGACAATACGGACTCCAACAGTATAATGTTGCCCGCGGCCAATGTAGTCGCGACAATGATCGTCGACGCTAGGTTGGGCAGAATATGGACACTCATGATGCGAATCGGGCCGCCGCCCTGGGCCACCGCCGCCATCACGAAGGTCCGCTGCTTTATGGACAACGTGCTGGCCCGCACCAAACGCGCGACCGTTGTCCAGCCGGCCAAGGCGACGATGGCAATGATCCGGTAAAGGCTCGCGCTTTCCGATTCCGTGATCGTCCCCGGTAAGCCCAGTTTCGAGAGATCAATCGCCGCCAAAACGATCAACAAGGGCAGTAATGGCAGGGAAATAACGCCGTCAGTCACCCTCATGAGAAAGGCGTCCATCCGCCCGCCGAAGTACCCAGCCGTCAAACCGACAGCGGTTCCGATAACTGTGGCAAAAAGCGCCGCGACCAGCCCAACGAGAAGAGATACACGTCCTCCGTATAGGAGGCGAAGGAACAAATCCCGCCCCAATTCGTCGGTGCCCAGAGGATGGCCCGAAGTCGGTGCCCGGAACCGGTTGAACAGATCAACCGTATTGGCATCCAAACCCATCGACATCTCAAAAACGGGCGCCAACAAGACGGCAACAGCCAACGCCACCAAGACGAGGGCACTTACGACAGCCAGGGTATGGTGGCGAAATCGTCCCCAGACCAACTGTGCTGGCGTCTCTCCCATAATGGCGACGCGATTCATTCCGATAACTCCGCCAACGAGATCCGCCGATCCAGTGCCACATAGGCCACGTCCGCGAGAAAATTGCCGCACAACGTCAGCGCGGTAGCGAACAACAACGCGATCAAGGCGAGATTAAAATCATTTCCCATGATCGAATCGAAGATCAGCTTACCCATACCCGGATAACTAAAAATGGTCTCGGTCATCAGTGCACCAGAGAACAGATACCCAAAATCCAAGGCAATCACCGTAACCACAGGGATCATGGCGTTGCGCAAGGCGTGGCCGATTACTACTTGCCATTCTGACAATCCCTTGGCGCGCGCCGTGCGAATGTAATCCTGGCGCAGGGTCTCGATCATTGATGCCCGCATATACCGAGTGTGGGTTCCCACGCTGGCGATGGTGAGACTGATCACCGGCAAAATGAGATAGCGTCCGTTCTCCCAGAAACCCTCCACGCCAGCCGCCGCCGCGGTGCCGCCTGCCGGCAGCCACCCCAGCACCACGGCGAATACGATTATCAACATTAACGCCAGCCAAAATTGCGGGATAGAGATGCCAGCGAAGGCCAGCATATTAACCCCGTAATCCAGGCAGGTGCGCGCCCGCATGGCTGCGACGATGCCCAGCGGCAAGGCAATCAACAATGCCAATGCAAAGCTCGACCCGAGCAGAATGATCGTATTGAGAACCGCCGACCACATGACCGGCAGAACGGGCTGCGCATACAGCCGCGAAAATCCAAAATCCCCACTGATGGCTGCCGACAACCAATATACGTAACGCTTAATAATAGATTCATCCAGACCATAGAGTTCGCGCAAATGCGCTGCGTCCATCGCTGTAATTTTCGGATCGGCGGTTATCATCAGATCGATAGGATCACCGGGCATCAGGCCGATCAGGCCGTAAATCACGAACGACATGACCAGCAGGACGATCACTGATTGCAAGAAGCGGCTGAACAGAAAGCGTGCCATGGGAACACCTTGCCCCAGCGGTTAACCCCTTGGCAACGCCGCGGCACGAAGCCCCTAAGGTGTTCGCGGGACCACCGGCAAGACGAGCTGGGATGCCTGGTCCGGGGCACGGAACAACGTCAGCTCCGGTGGACGCCCATCGGGAATTCGGGTGAAATGATCCGAATCGGACAGGGCAATGGAAAACCGTATGCGATGCCCTGCCTGGAATAGATACGACGTAGGCAAAAGTTCAAAGCGCGCTTCCGCTGGTTCACCGGGCACCAAAAGTTGTGCGTCGACTTGTCGGAAGCTGTGGGTTGGGCCAGTTTCAGGGATCTTGTCCGGATGGGCGCCAGGTTTTCGGTGCAATGCGCGAAATACGCCTTCAGTCACATAGAGTGATTTCCCCTCAGGCGTTACGTCGGCAATATAGGCAAAGAAGCTACAATCCTTTTCCGAGGCAGCAAAATGCAGGCCTACCCATGGATGTCCCGTCACTTCCATAGCCATATCAAGGGGGTCGCTGGTGTAACTAAGCATTAGGTCTTCGCGGCCGTCCCAATCGTCGTAATAGGTTTCCACATTCTGGATGTAGAGGCGGTCGTAGCGTGAGTGCATGCCTGTGCCGCAGGCGTAATCACCTTGATAGACGTCGGTGCCTTCTTCGACTGGCCGTGTCGTTGCCAATTCCCCTGACGGCGCGGGGTAGAGGGTAAAATCTTCCGCCGCCGGCGGCCATGTATCGGCCGCTTTCCATTTTTCCTCGCCCATCGTGAAATAGTGCACGGACTTCTCTCCCTCGATGGCGGTGTTGCGCCTCGACAAATGTTTGTCAAAGAACCGTAGTACGGCGGCGCCGACAATGGGCTGTTGCGGGTCATTGTTCTCTCGCCAGGGGCTGACGTTTGCGCGCGCACCATGATCCCACGGGCCCAGCATCAAACGCGTATCGGGGTTGTCGAGCCAAAGATACCGTTGGATTGTCCCCGTAGAATACCCGCCACCGTCCATCCAGCCGGAAATAGAGTAACAAGCCGTTGTCGCATCGGCGTCCCGGTTCGCATAGTGATAAGGGCTGATCCACGCCCCAGTGTAATCGGGGTTGTCCGTCAGGCCGGCATCACGAAAACGTAATTGTTGAGCAAAGTCCTGCATGTCGAAATTAGCTTTATGTTCATGCAGCGCCTTAGCCAATAGGCTACCGTCAGCGTCCTCGTCAACGGGGGCCGGGCCGGCCAAGTCATCATCCTTAAAATAGGCATAGGGCGGAATCAGGGCTCGATTATCCTGATCCAAGGATTCAGCCAACTGTCCGTAGCTCTTGGTTACGCAGGTCAGCAGGACCCCACCCGGATAGAGGTGATTGAGCCAGGTATCCCATACGGCAAACAACGGCGCGACCGCCTTCACGGCGGGATGATTGGTGGACGCCAAAAAGTCAGAGGCCGCGCCCGGATAAGAAATACCCGTGGCGCCAATATCGCCGCTACACCAGAGCTGATTGGCAACCCAATCGGCCACGTCGTGATGATCCAGTCGCTCCGCTGGGGATCGGAAACCGTCGCGCGCCCCAAAACTTGCACCGGAGCCACGGACGTCGACCACCACAAGTGCGTAACCCCGGGACACGAACATATCACGATAAAAGGCGATGGTCGGACAGGCATCAATATCGTTCCGCGACCCCGAACGCAGCGCGAAACGCCGGTAATAAGGCGTCAGCACCATGATGGCCGGGAAGGGGCCGCCGTTCTCCGCCTCGCCCGGAAGATGCACGTCCACGGCTAATCGCGTGCCATCACGCACGGTCACGTATTGAGAGATCAGGCGTTCACCCTCGTGTTCCGGTGGACGACTGTCGAGGTAGGCCAACGGCGGCACACGCCAAGTATCGGTATCTGATCCGTTTTTCATGATACTCCCCTCACTCCCGATTTAGTCGAGGCCCTTTTTGAACCACGCGGCCGTTGTCGCGGCATCGAAACCTTGCGCCGCGTAAAAATCGTGTGCCTCATCGCAGTGCGACGAACAGTAGAGCGACAGCCTTTGCACCCCCTCCGCCCGGGCCCATTCCTCGACCGCTCTCATGAGCAGCTCGGACACGCCGCGCCGACGCGCAGCCTGACCGACAACCAAGGCCTGGATTTCTGCACAAGGCTTTATCTCGATGGCATGGCGGATGAATACGTGGATGAAGCCCAACAGCCCGTCCTCGGCGTCGGCCGCGACGAAAACTGCATTACCCGGACGCTCAATGATGTCCGCGATCCGGTCGCCGAAACCCGTCTGATGCGGCTCATAGCCCAACTCATGGCACAAACGGAAAATACCTGGAACATCCTTGACCGCGATACCGCGACATATCAGCGGCGTTTGCGACGGCACCTTGGGATTCACTTTGACTTCCACTTTTCGACCCAGTGGCTAGTTGGGTATTGATGGCCCGTTGGTACAATCCCCGTGAGCCACTTCGGTATCACATAGGGATTGGCTCGGAAATACAACGGAATGACGGGAAGTTCGTTGGCATAGATCCGTTGCAGGGTATGCCAGAGTTTCTGCCGTTTAGTCCGGTCCAACTCCGTTTCGATGATCTCAAGGAGCGCATCCATCTCACTGTTCTTGAAGCCCGTATAGTTCTGGCCCGCGAAGTTGTTATCGGCGTTTGGAATATGGCCGGAATGCAGCGTCGTACGCGGAACGCTCTCGGGTGACGAAATCCAGGCGTACATGGCCAAACCCGTATACAGCCGTTCGGTCACCGTCTTGCCGAAGAACACGCGGGCAGGCTGGTTCTTAATTCTAACGTCAACGCCGACTGCCTTCCATTGGCTCTGCATGACCTGCTGGACCAATTCACGCGAACGATTACCAGCAGTGGTCATGATTTCCAATCGCAAACGCTCTCCCTTCGTATTATATCGAATCCCCTTATGGCGCGCCGTCCACCCGGCCTCATCCAGGAGTCGGTTAGCAGCTTTAGGATTGTATGGATATTGGCGGATGTCCTCTGCATAGACCCAATCCAGCGGGTTCACGCTAGTGTGGGCTACCGGTTGGCGGCCTCCGAACAAGCGTTGGGAGATGGCTTCGCGATCGATTGCATAAACCAGCGCATGACGTACCCGCTTGTCGGCCAGGATGGGATTGTCCAGGTTCAGATCGATATGCTCGTAAATCAGCCCAGGTTTATAAAGGATTTGAAATTTGTCGCCGTGACGTTTTTCGAAATTGACCGCCTGGTCGACGGTCAAGCCTAACTCACCGGCGATCATGTCGATACCGCCAGACAACAGATTGGCTTCCAATGCCGCCGTGTTCTCAATGACTCGCACGGTGATTTTCTTAAAATGTGGCTTCGCCCCGTACCACGTGTCGTTGGGCACCAGGACGACGTGCGACCCGGCAATGGCCTCGTCGATCCGAAAGGGACCGAAGTATAGTCCTGGATTGGTGGTATCCGTGTCAAAGGCCGTTCGGTTTTTGTAGCTTAGCGGATCAGCGAAGTTCTTCTCGTCAAGATGCGCTGGTAGCAGGTTAAACCCACCAATTGAGTTGTATTCGAACGTCAGCTTGTCAAAGTGCAGGGTGAAGGTCTTTTCGTCCACGGGATCGATCTTATAGAGGCTGCGATAGAATTCGATGTTGCCGACGCCAGATTGCTTATGGCGGCCTACCTTCCAGGTAAACATGACATCCTTGGTAGTTACCGGGGTGCCGTCACCCCAAGTGGCCTTGGGGTGGATCGTATAGCTCACGGCCACTCCGTTCTTCCCGTCAGGAGTGGTTTTACGCTGGGCCAGACCGTTCTCCATGGTCGGTAGTTTTGTGCACAGCAAACAGATATTCTTCCAATTCACGTCATAAACGGTGAATGGACGGCGCGTCATGGCCAGGATGTAGGATTTAGCCAGCATACTGTCGATGTTGGGATGGAAGGTCGACGGAAATTGGGTAATCCCGATAACCAACTGGTCCTTTGCCTTGGCAGCCGTATAGGGCAAGGCGGTCAAGATCAGCATAAATACGACGGTAAGGTATCTCATCATGGGCCAAACCTATCATGCCCAAGCGAAAACGTCATGGTTCCCCAAGGGTAAACTCGAGTAAATGTTTGGCCGAGGCCAAATTCTAAGACGTCGTCCCCATCAAAAAGATAACCACTTAGAGATCATTGGAAATGCCCAAGAAGCCAGTCAGATTCTACAGCTTAGCCATGCTAGGCAGCATCCCCAGTTGGTCGTTTCGATCGACGGGCTAACCGCCGCTTTTAGCGCGTGTTGGCCGCGCCCAAAGGCGCTCGGAAAGCGCGCATCCAGGAAAACAATGTCCGTCGAAACCGGCATGGCGTTTTACCTACGCGTCGACCACGATGAGCGTCGTCCACGTCAAAACCGCCGCAATGCAAGGGCGAGATATGCCGGCTATCGCACTAATAATGATCAATCCGCGCCCTTGCCACCGTTTGCAACGGACCAGCCCACTGGATCCGCTAGGAAAGTGCGCACGCCCTCTATCGCCTCGGGGCTAAAATAGTCTCCATCCTCCGCAACCTTCAAGACATCCGCCCAGGTGCACAGATAGTGCAAAGTGACCCCCGCCTCCTTCAAAGCATCCAAGGCGTTTGGAAA
>CAJWVP010000132.1 GCA_913048145.1 uncultured Rhodospirillaceae bacterium | reverse complement strand
GATCATACTATTTGGAAAGTCTGACCAACGCCATGGAAGAGAAGATCGTTGTGGTCATGGACAAGATTGCGGAAGCCGGCGGTATGTTCGAGGCCGCACGTACAGGCATGGTGCAACAAATGATCGGTGAATCGGCTGCCAGATTCCAAGATCAGATTGATAGTGGCGAACAAACTTGGGTCGGCATCAACAGATACCAAGAAGAGGGGGAGGTTCCAGTCGCATCTTTGGAACGGCCCGACCGCACGTTGATCGAGGAACACTTAGCGATCTTGAGCCGCTTCAAGGAAGAGCGTTCAAATGATTCCGTTGCCAAGTCGCTGGACGAGCTCACGCGTGCTGCAGAGGATGACAAGATCAACATCTTCGCCAAAATTGTCGACGCTGTAGAAGTCGGTGCCACCAATGGCGAGGTCTGCGGCCGGTTGCGCCGGGATCTTGGTTTTGGCAACCCACTGGTTACCGCATGAGCGCATTGCGTGCGAGGGCGCAGGCACTTCTGGAAGATGATCCCTACGTCCAATCTCAAGGGATCGAGCTGATTTGCATTGATGAGACGTCATCTGTTCTGGAGATGACGATTACCGCGAATCAACGCAGTTTTCTTAAGGCAGCCCATGGCGGATGCTTGTTTTCCCTGGCCGATACGGCGTTCGGTTTAACGGCGAACTGCGCGGGGACTGTATCCGTCGGAATCGATACTCACATGGCATACATTCGCGGCTGTAAGGTCGGCGATCGTATTCGTGCTGAGGCACACGAAGTTTCCCGATCGCGGCACACCGCGATCTATCGCGTGAACCTCTACCGGGATGTGGATGTTGTCGCAACATTCACTGGCACGGTTTATATTACCCATCGCAATTTAGAAAATATCGTTCAGGCGCCATAGCGATCACCAAATACGAAGGCTTTCGTTTCCCTGATATCTTGCTCCAGGGCCTCCTTGATCGAGGCGTAAAGGTCGCGGCTTGAGACGATGCTGACGCACTTTCCATTTTCAACGACGGGCAAGTGCCGATAACCGCGGTTCTGCATGAGTTCCAATGCATCCATGGCGGAATCTTCGGGGCCCAATATATCTGGGTTTGCAGTCATCACATCGCCGACTTTCGTTGCCTTTCCATCTAGGCCGGCGGCCAGGACCTTTTGGGTCAAGTCACGTTCCGTGATGATGCCAATCAATATCCCATCGTCATCTACCACGATCAGTGCCGCGATATGGGCGTCCGCCATAATTTGGGCGCATTTATAAATCGTGTCGTCGACCTTCACCGAGGCGATATTCAGGCGTTGGACGATGTCCGGTATGATTTTCCTGTGCATTTCCCCGAACCCTCCGGTTCACGCTGTTCGAACCGACCTGAAATCAGTTTAAGTTAGGTCTGTGAGGCAGGGAAGAGAAAACCCAGTAGCTTATTCGCCGTTCATATCCCCAACTGGCGGCGTGATCCGGACCCGGGTGATCTGGTGGCGTTGGCGTTCCAGGATATCGAAACGGAACCCATGGAAGATAAAGGACTGGCCGACGTCGGGAATACGCCGTGCCTCGTGCAAGACCAGGCCAGCTAGTGTGGCAGCTTCCTCGTCCGGCAGTCGCCATTCGTGTTCGCGGTTCAAATCACGAATGGTCGCCTTGCCCTCGACGATGAAGCTGCCATCCGCCGCGTGGTCGATTTCGGCTGCGGCCACGTCGAGTTCGTCGTCGATCTCGCCGACGATCTCCTCAAGGATGTCCTCTAAGGTGACGACACCAAGGAAACTGCCGTATTCGTCAACCACCAGGGCAAAGTGTTCGCGCCGTTCACGAAAGGCCTCCAACTGGTCTAAGAGTAGTGTTTGCTCGGGAATAAACCACGGGTCGGAAATTTCCGTCATGATGTCCACGGCGCTGGCGTTGCCGTCTTGGGCCCACAAATTACGCAATAGGGCCTTGGCGTGGACCACGCCGATGATCTCATCGGTGTTTTCCCGCCAAATGGGGATTCGAGTATATGGGCTGTCCACCACTACCTGGAAAAGGGCCTTTACCGGTTGGTCTGCGTCCAGGGCTACCACGTCCTTACGGTGGGTCATGATCTCCGAGACCTGCACGTCATCGAGATCCAGGACGCTGCGCAGCATTGCGCGCTCGTGTTTGACCGCCGTCTCCGTTCCATCGTGAAGAGCGATGGCGCCCAGAAGCTCGGCTTCTGTGGAGCTGCCATTGGCGTATTGTGAGCGCACACCGATCAGGCTGAGGGTGCCTTGGATAAGTACGGCGATCGTCTTGGTGAAGGGCGACAGTAGGGCGACTACGACATTTACCAGCGGTGCAATAGCTGGAGCTGTGCGGTCGGCCGTGCGTAGCGCGAAGGTCTTCGGTAGGATTTCAGCGAAGATCAGCACTAAGAGGGTCATGCCGACTGCCGCATAGGCGATGCCAGCCTGTCCGAACAGCGAGATCAATACACCAGTGGCCAGGGCAGAGGCTAAAATGTTGACCAGATTATTGCCCAACAGAATGGCGCCGATCAGGCTTTCCTGATCGTCGCGTAGCCGGTTGACCAAGGCCGCCTTGCGGTCTCCGTCGTGCTCCAGTTGGTGCATTAACGGCCGTGAGGCCGCGGTCAGCGCGGTCTCCGATCCGGAAAAAAAAGCCGACAGTAGAAGCAAAAAGGCGATGGCCGCCAAAGTTGCTAACATGAGTTCGCTCCATGTCTCAGGGGATGGTTATGGTTTCACGAGGGTAGTATATCCGATAAAAACGCCCGCAAGGTATCGATGGGTACATCACGGTCTATGTACGCTTGGCCGATGCCGCGTGCCAGGATGAAGGTCAGATTGCCGCCCTCGGTTTTCTTGTCCTTGCTCATGTGGGCCAGGATTACATCGGGTGTCCAATGGCGTTTAGCGATGCCTTCGATGTTGGTCGGCAATCCGACTTCGGTGAAATGGGAACGCACGCGTTCAGCTTCCTGGCCAGAACATAGCTCCAACCGATGCGAAAGCTCAAAGGCACAAATTGTACCGAAGGCAACGCCTTCACCATGCAAGAGAAGATCATCAAAGCCGGCTTCCGCCTCGAAAGCGTGGCCGAAGGTGTGGCCCAAGTTCAACAAAGCGCGCGTGTCTCTTTCATGCTCATCCTGGGCGACGATGGCGGCTTTCGCGCGGCATGACATTTCAACCGCATGGCGGGCCGCCGCCGCATCACCGTCAAGGATCGCATGACCGTTGGCTTCACACCATTCGAAGAAGCCGAGGTCGTTGATTAGACCGTATTTGACGACTTCCGCGTAACCGGCGGCAACTTGGCGTGCGGGGAGGGTGCTCAACGTGTCGGTGTCGGCCAACACTAGGCGCGGCTGATAAAAGGCGCCGATCAGGTTCTTGCCATGGCGGGTGTCCACCGCCGTCTTTCCGCCGACGGAGCTGTCGACTTGGGCCAACAGCGTCGTGGGGATCTGAACGAACGGCAATCCGCGCAGGGTGATTGCTGCCGCGAATCCGGCAAGGTCACCGATGACCCCACCGCCAAGCGCGATAATTGTGGTTTTGCGATCGACACCGCTCTCTAGCATCCAGTCGGTCAATGCATCGATCTGATCCAAGGATTTGGTCTGCTCGCCGGGCGTTATAATCCGAGTGAGAATCTGATAGTTGGCCACGGTGAGTGCCGTCTCCAACGTCTCCAACCAGTGGGATGCAACATTTTCATCGGTTACGATGATCACGCGGCGCGCGGGTGCTACCTCGGCCAGGAAGTCACCGGCGCGCGCAATCAGACCGGCGCCGATGACAATGTTGTAGGACCGTTCGCCCAAGTCCACTGTCACCAAGGTCGTGGCGGGGCCGTTATTCATCGTTGGAATCTCCGATCATTGGTGTTTGGTGACTCAAGGTATCAAGAATTGTGCGCAGGGTCTCATTTATGCTCTCCGCCCCCGTCTCAACAGTTAAGTCCGCCTGGGCATAAACGGGGTAGCGCTTGTCCATGAGGTCTCGGAGAATCTCGCGCGGCTCACCAATTTTGAGCAGCGGACGTCCGGTGCGCTTGGCGGTACGCTCAACAAGTATATCGAGGGATGCCTTCAACCAGATACAATAACCGTGCTGGGCGATGGCGTTGCGGATTTGTGGGTTCATATAAGCACCTCCGCCGGTGGCGAGGATCCGGCGGCCTTCAGTCAGCAGTCTTTTGATCACGCGCTCCTCGACGTCGCGGAACGCCGGTTCGCCATAAATCTCGAATATATCGGGAATGGAGCATCCAGCGGCCTTAACGATCTCCTCGTCGGCGTCGACGAATTCCATGTTCAAGTGCTCGGCCAGTTTCTGTCCGATGCTGGTCTTGCCCGACCCCATCAATCCGATGAAGACAAGAACTTTTTTATCGTTTGTCACCGGTTCACTCCGGACAACACAAAAGGTGCGGGTTCGTGTCGGGCCCTCGTTGAAAGGCTCGAGCGAAGCCGGTAATATGGCGAATGAATCGGCGCCGAAATATTGACATAGTTTTTAGTAACCATCTATTCGCATAACATACACGTACTCCGTTTCCGTCAAGGATAGGGATATTTTGAGGGGCCTCACGCCGCAAAACATTGATGAAAAATTTCTCCCGATTAATATTTATTCTCTTGATCCTGCTGGTAGTTGGCGGCGGCACATTCCTTGCGATCTGGAAAATTCCGGCGCCGACCCAAACCATTGAGAGGGATTTGAACGATGTTCGTTTCCCACGTTAAGACGATTGCCGTTGCCGCGATTGCGGTTGCATTCGTCAGCGGAGTTGCGACGCCGGTGGCTCTTGGTCAGACGAGAGGGTCCACCAGCTTATCGACACCCAAACAATTGAAACCTTCTGAGCCCTCCCTGAAAAGAGCAGCAATGGATGCTCAGCCTAGTGCCGGCTACCGCGGGCGATCCGTTGGTAGGTCCTTGAGCGGTATCCAGATCAATCGCCTGGACGCTGTTGACGTCGATGCCGTGGGTGTACTCAGCGATTCTCAAGGCGGGTTCGGTACGAATCTGTGGAAAGGCAGCCAACTGGTATTCATCAAGCGCCTGTTGGCCGAACATCCGGAACGCGTGCGCTCGCATGTCATGCGTGGACTGCTGCGACGGGTCTTGCTAAGTGCTGCGACACCACCCAAAGGCGCGGTGGGCACAGCGTTCACAGCCGCTCGGCTAGAGGTTTTGATGGCTATGGGCGAATACAAGGCGGGCCTTGCGTTATTGGAGGCCATTCCCAGGAAGAACCGCGAAGCGGCTTTTCTTGCACCGGAGGTGAAATTACACCTTGTCACAGGCAAGGTTGTTAAGGCCTGCGAAACGGTGGCTACCGAGGTGACCCGCCGAAAGGAAGCCTTCTGGCAGAAAGCCCTGATCTACTGTCAGATTTTAGCGAGTGAGACCTCTAAGGCCGAATTTGGACTGGCGCTTTTTCAGGAGAATGAGACCGCTGATCCTACATTTCTAACCTTGGCGGAGGGCATGATCAACGGGGAGCCGAAGCTACCCGAAGAGTTCAACAATATCAGCCTTCTGCACTTGGCCATGCTACAAACGGCAAAGCTAACTTTACCCATGGCTACAGCGCGGCAGTATCCGGCCGCCTTGATGACGATTACTAGGGACCCTGTCGTGACGAATCGCCTTGACGCACTTGAGATCGCTGCTGAGGAAGGACTTCTGACTGGTGTGGCCCTGCGTAAACGATATATGGCGGCACTGCCGGCGGCCGTATTGGCAGCAGATGCGGATGTTAGGGATAAGGTCTTGGGTTCACTGGGCCGGGCTTGGCTTTATGGTGAAGCGTCGCGGTCAGACATTCCGGTGGCGAAGGCTGAGGCGTTAGGGCGAATTATGGAATCCGCTAGTGAGGCCGGACGCCTGGGCGGCGTGGCGCGCCTGTTCGCACCGGTCGTCAATACCCTAACGCCTGAGAATGATCTTCTTTGGGTGGCGCCGGCGGCCTTTCGGATGCAGGTCTTGACAGGCCAGCAAGAACTGGCCTCGGCCTGGTTTGCGTTGGCGCGACGCAATGCTTCGATATCCTCGGATGCCAGCGTCATTTACCAGAGCTTGATCCCGCTTGGCGCAATGATGCAGGTGGGCCATGAGACGCACCGCAAGCCGCCGCCTTTGGATAATCTGTCAGCGGATCAGAAAATTCTCTACCTAAGCCTTTTCCATCAACTGGGGGGCGATGTGTCTCTAGAACTCCTTGAGACCCTGATTTATCGTAGTGAACGACCCACGCCTTTGCCGGACCCTGTTCTTTGGCTACGGATGACGTGGTTGAATGATCAGAAGATTGACCCCAGTGCCCAAGCTGCCAGTGAAGCGATCTCGGTACAGCACACCCCTGCTACTGACGTTGAGCCAGTTCAGAAGTTTGCCGGACCGATGGCCGCGAACCAGACCCTGGCACCACCGTCCGGCGGTAGGTCAATCGATAAATTGCCGCGTCTTGGCGAACGGATACTAATGATGCTGGTTATCATGGGAGACCAGTCGCTAGGCGATCTCAATCCGATTATCATTTCTGAGATCGTGCATGGCCTTAAGCAGGCGGGCTTAGTGGCGGAGGCCCGGAATCTGGCGATGGAGGTTGCGGTAAACGCGGGACTATGAGCCGACACCCGCGCACGACCGGAGGACAGCAGAGAAGGTCGCAATTTGTCGAGATGTTTCTCGACATGCTGACGGCGGAATGCGGTGCTGCGCAAAATACCGTTGAATCCTACGGTCGCGACCTGACCCATTTTGAGAGATTCCTTAGTCGTCGCCGCCGCACATTGGAGAGCGCTGAGACCGAGCAAATACGTCGTTACCTCAAAGAGCTTTCGGAGGCAGGCATGGCCGCCAGCACGTCCGCACGCCGCCTTTCAACCCTTCGTCGCTTCTACCAGTTCCTGTACGCCGAGCGTGTTCGTGATGACGATCCGTCCAATGGGTTGGATAGCCCGAAATTGGCAAAATCCCTACCCAAGTTCCTGAGCGAATCCCAGGTCGACCAGTTGTTGGCGGCGGCCCATAATCGCCCGGGAGCAGATGGCCTGCGGATCGCGGCGTTGATGGAAATCCTCTATGCTGCCGGGCTGCGGGTTAGTGAGTTGGTGGGCCTGCCCTTGGCCGCGCTCTCCCGCGATTGGCAGTTGCTCACCTTTCGTGGCAAGGGCGATAAGGAACGCATGGTGCCCTTGAGCGAACCAGCCATAGATGCTGTTGCCGCCTATTTGCCCGTTCGGGAGAGTTTCTTCCCGAAGCGCCAAGCTGGCTTAGGCGCCGGCTTCTTGTTTCCATCGCGCGGCAAGTCAGGGCACCTGACAAGGGTTTGGTTCAACCAGAGTCTAACGGAGCTCGCTGTTGAGGCAGGTCTCGACTTCCGGCGCGTATCGCCCCACGTGCTGCGCCATTCGTTCGCCTCTCATCTTCTGGCCCACGGCGCTGATCTCCGGACGCTGCAGCAGATGCTCGGTCATGCCGATCTCTCGACGACCCAGATTTATACCCATGTATTGGATGAGCGGTTAAAGGGCTTAGTCGCGCAAGCTCATCCCCTGGCCAAGACCTGCCCGACGAAACCTTAATTTGCGGATAGATGGGTCGCGTTTTCGCGCGTTCACATTTCAGTCTAAATATTGATCCTGGTCATGACATTCAGCCGTTCGGCCATTATGATCCTAATCGGTTTGAGACATACCGAATTCAAGAGGATTGAAACGTGTCCCGTGGCCCCGCTGTGGTTTCCATCGTCGATAATTTGGCCGACGCTCCGGGGCGGGTGGCTGTCGTGGACATCGGTTCGAATACCGTACGTCTCGTTGTGTATGACGCGCCGACGCGACTGCCG
>CAJWVP010000131.1 GCA_913048145.1 uncultured Rhodospirillaceae bacterium | reverse complement strand
CGCGCGTAACTCGTTTCGTAACAACTTGTTCCGTCCTCGTTTTCACGACCAGTCGCACCGTCTCCTCTTCCGTAACCATCATTTCTACGTCTACGCCTACTTCTCGCTCTGCTACGACATCTTTCACGTTCCAAAGTTTAACCGTTTTATCTGCTCCACATGAGACGAATAAATGATCCGACCCGTCTAACCACGCGACGCCGTACGTGGATCCGTCCTTCGCCGCGACTTTACCGATCAGTTCCATCGTCTCCACGTCCCATACGCCAATCCCGTCACCAGCCGCTGAAATTACGTACTTATCATCTTTCGACATTCGAACTTCGTTTATGTACTTTCCGTGGTGTTGTTTCGTCGTTTCCAATTGAAACGGTGGTCCTCCTTTGTAAAATCGAACGCGAAAATCATCCGACCCGATCACCACTCTGTGCGGTTTTCCGCTCCTACTCCCGCACGCGCTCTTGCACCACGCCGTCGCTCCGCCGACATCTTTCACCGTTGTCCCCATCTCCGCGTGAATAACTCTCGCGAACGCCTCTTTCCCTTCTCCGACGACTGCGATTTTCGAGCCGTCGAACGACCAACAGATATCGCGGATTGCTCCGGATAAGACTTTCTCGAATCGACGTTTCGTTATTCCCGTTTTCGCGCACCACGTCTCCACGGAGCCGTCCGCTCCTCCAGACGCGACGACCGCGCCATCTTCGCGTGGACGAACGCACGTCACTTTTCGATGCGCGTGTTCGACGACGACGACGTGGTTGCCACGGAAGATCTCTCGGCCAAAGATGTCGAAGAATGGGATAGCCTGAGCCATATCCGCCTGGTGGTGGCCATTGAAGGCGACTTAAACGTCAGTTTCACGACGGGGGAGTTGGCGGTTCTGGAAAACGTTGGGCAAATGGTTGACCTGATCCTGAGAAAGCTCGACTGATGAAAACGCTCGCCTGGGAAGACATTGTTGAAGGCCTGGAAGCATCAGTTACTTTTTCGGTGACGGACGACGACATGCGGGCTTTCGCCGATCTGTCTGGCGATCGTAACCCGCTCCACACGGACGAAGCCTTTGCACGTGCCAAAGGCTTTGAGGGCCGGGCTGTTTACGGTGGCCTTATCCTCGCCCAGGTCTCGCGGCTGCTTGGAATGGAATTGCCTGGCCGCGACGTAGTTTGGGCCAGCGTGAAGATGGATTTCCGTAATCCGCTTTATCTGCACGAGGAAGCCGTTGTGCAAGCCCGCGTCGCCGGCAAGTCGGAGGCGGCTAAGCTCATCGACCTCAAAATCACCGTCACGGTGGGCGGGCGTAAAATCGCCACCGGCAGGGCGAATGCCATCTTGGTGCCATTGGTGTGATGGAACGGTTCGTGCTTGTTTCGGGTGGTTCGGGTAGCATCGGCGCGGCGCTGTGTCGGCAACTGAGTTCGGCAGACATGGTTCCAATCATTGGTTACGCAAGGGGCAAGGATAGAGCCGAGGCTCTGGCGCGGGAAACCGGTGGTCGGGCGCTGCACATTGATCTCACTGATCGCAGTGTAATCGACGCCGCCATTGAAGAGTTGGCTGCCATTGGGATTGGCCTCGCGGCTATTATCCTGGCGGCCTCGCCAAGATTGGCGTTGCTGCCGTTTGGGAAAATTGACGAAACTGAGATGAACAGCCAACTTTACGTCAATGTGATAGGTCCGCAGCAACTCTTGGCCGGTGTGGTGAAGAAGTGCTTTCGCAAGAACAAACGCGGCCTCGCCCTGGCCGTACTGACGAAAGCCATGGGCGACGGCGCGGGTGAGGCCGGAATGGGATCGCTAGGGGCCTACGTAATCGCCAAACACGGCTTACAGGGCGTTCTTTCTTCCGCGGGGGCGGAGTATCCCTGGTTGCGTGTCGACACGATCAGCCCCGGGTTCACCAAGACCCCAATGCTTGAGGCATTCGACGAACGCTTTCTGCAGGCGCTGCAGGAGACGGAGGCGTTTTCAACGCCGGATGAGGTCGCCGTGCAGATTATGGAACGGATAAAGAGCCAGTTATGATCTGGTCTGTTGAGAATTTGCCCTGGCTTCCCGTCGCACCGGAGGGCTTCCGCGCTCGCTGCAAAGCTATTGATTCCCTCGACGCAGACCGCGGTGCCGCCTTGTTGGCGCTAGCCCGCCACAGCCTCGACGTCAATAAGCTGGCTCGCCTTGCCAAGAGCCTCGATCTCATGGGCGCCGACGTGTTGCCGCTCAAATCCTTCAAGCTGGGCCTGCTCAGTAATGCGACGACGGACTTGCTCGTGCCTGTATTGCGCGGCACCGCGCTGCGCCATGGTCTCGCCCTGCAGGTGATTTCGGCGCCGTTCGATCAGGCGATACAATCGGCGCTGGATCCAGGCTCGGAAATCAACACCGGCGAACCGGATGCCGTGCTAGTGGCGCTAGACCACCGGGGACTGGGGCTTAAATCTGACCTCAGTGGATCCGTTGACAGTACCCGCGATCAGGTAACGCGGGCCCTTGAACATGTGGAGAAAATTCGACGCGGCCTAGCCGCGGGATGCGGCGCGCCGGTGATCATCCAGACGGTCGCGGAGGTTCCGGAAACTTTGTTCGGCAGTCTTGACGCGCGCTTGGCAGGTACGCTTCGGAACATCGTCGACGCATTCAACAGGGGACTCGTTGAGAATATTGAAGGTTCGGTGGATTTGATTTTGGACGTTGCGGGGCTGGCGCGAGCGGTGGGCTCGGAGGCTTGGCACGATCCGACACAATGGTACTTGGCCAAGTTGCCGCATTCACAACGCTTTTCACCCATCTACGCCGACCACGCCGCCAGGCTGATCGGGGCCCTGCGCGGCCAAAGCCGGAAATGTCTGGTTCTGGACCTAGATAACACCGTCTGGGGCGGCGTCATAGGCGATGATGGGTTGGAGGGCATCGTCCTTGGCCATGGCGACCCCATGGGCGAGGCGTTTCTGGCCGTCCAACGCATGGCGTTAGATTTGCGCGATCGCGGTGTTGTCCTCGCCGTAAGTTCCAAAAACGAAGACGCCAACGCGCGCCTGCCGTTTCGTTCGCACCCCGATATGTTGTTGCGCGAAGACGATATCGCCGTGTTCCAGGCGAATTGGATTGACAAGCCGGCCAACCTGAGGGCCATCGCCAAAACTCTAAACATCGGGACCGATACCTTGGTTTTGTTGGACGATAACCCGGCGGAGCGCGCCATCGTGCGCCGAGAACTACCAGAAATCGCCGTTCCAGAATTGCCCGAGGATGCGGCCCTTTACCCCCGCACGCTTCTGTCGGCGGGTTATTTCGAGGCCGTGACGTTCTCCGCCGATGATCGGGCCCGGCACGGGCAATACCAAGCGAACTCCAAGCGGGCTGAGTTGGCCGAGAGCAATACGGATATGGATTCTTATCTCGCCTCTCTGGATATGACCATCCGGTTCGCGCCGTTCGACGCCATCAGCCGGTCCCGCATCGCCCAGCTCATCAACAAGTCGAACCAGTTCAACCTGACCACCAAGCGTTATACGGAAGCCGACGTCGCTTCTATGGACGACGATACGGATCTGTTCACTTTGCAGGTTCGGCTCGAGGATTGCTTCGGGGACAATGGCATGATCAGCGTTGTGATCTGCCGTAAACAGGATGCATTCTGGGATATTGAAACCTGGTTGATGAGCTGCCGGGTTCTTGGGCGGAAGGTCGAGCAAGCCGTCCTTCAAGAAATTGCCTCACGCGCTAGCAATGACGGCGCCACGGAATTACGCGGGTGTTTCATACCGACAGGCAGAAACGAACTGGTCGCCGGCCATTATGAAAGCTTGGGGTTTTCCGCCGCCGGCGAACAGGGAGATAACACTCTGTGGTACTTGAATTTAAATGATTTTCACATCGATCCGCCGCCCATGAAAGTGGTTCGCGCCGATGGCTAAACCGTGGATCTCAATTCTTTGGCTGATTTTCAAGATGGCCGTCTTTTCTTTTCTGTTTTTGGAGTCGAAAGATATAATCATGGTAGCCTACCAGAGGTTCTAAGATGGCACGCCTCTTTCAGGTGTTTGTGGCTTTGTTGTTCGCGGTCTTCGCCGTGGAGGCCTGCTTTCGCCTGATTATTTTCCCGGAGTACAAGGCTCTGCAAGAGGACACCTTTCAGCGCCATCCCGTCTTGGGGCACTTCAACCGCCCAAACCTTGAGCTCCGCCGGCTGAAGCCTGGGAACTACGATACCGTCGTCCATACCAACGCTATGGGGCTTCGCGGGACCGAAACTGATCTAAAAAAGGAACTCTCGGGCATTTGGATAGGTGGCGATTCCAATACCTTTGCGGCGGGCGTCGAGGATACGGAAACCTATGTTCACCGCTTGCGTGAGGTTGGATACCAAACAGCGAATATTGCATCTGAGGGCCACAACCTTTCGTCCCAGGCGCTGCTCCTTCGGTACCTTGCCGCCGAGGGCTATACTCCCCGCGCCGTTGTCATCGGCGTGAGCCTGTATCAGGGGGCTGTCGACCTGACGGAAGCGCAATACACACTTGCTGGTTCTCTTGATGCCGCAACCAAGAACACCGGAAGCGATGCAAAATCGACGTTGCTGAGCGGCTTGCGTCGGTTCGGACAGGCCCTTCCCACGTCGCTCCGGGATGTGCGCGCGGTACTTATAACCAACAGCGCCACCTACGGATGGCTTCGCTTGGGAATGTTGAACGTACCAGCGATCTATAACTGGATGAAGGAATCCGGGTTGCGGTCCGATCTGAATGATGTGGTTTCAACGGATCTCGATTTCCTCAGACCGCTTGACGAAGCCAATCCTGCCACTGTCCGGATATCGTCTACCGCCGATTTTGCCAAGCAGCTCGGTAACTGGGTAAAGATGACATGGGACGTGCCTTTCGGAATCATCTTGTTTCCCGCATACCATCAGATGTACCCGGAACGTTTCCGGTTGAAGGATAGCAGCCTTGACCCCATGCGTCCCCTGACGGCATTGACCGCGGCGCTCAAGCGAAACGGCGTAGCAGTGCTTGATTTGCTGCCGGCCCTGAAGGCGTCTCAAATCGGATCGCTGGTCTTTCCTGATGATGCTCACCTGAATGCGTCGTCGCACGACCACGTCGCCAAGGTGGTGGCGCACTGGCTTGAAACTGAACTCAGTATCATGCCGTGATCGCTAATTTTTCCGACATATCGGTTCCCAGTTTGGGCTTCTTCGTGCTTGGGTTGGCGCTGGTGCTGCTGGCCTGGTCGCGTTACCGCGAGAACTTTGCGCCTGCGTTGCTAGCCGCCAGCCTCATCATGGTTGCCTCCTGGCTGTCGCCAATGGATGCCGTCGTGCTGGCAGGCTTCATTTTCCCGCCCTATTTGGCCGTCCACGTTCTATGGGGTCGGCAGGAGAAGGCGCCGTCCGTTTTCATTGGTGTCGTTGTCGTTTGGGAAGTGCTGCTGTTCATCGTGTTGCGGCGTTACGAATGGGTCGGATGGATAGATTGGCTCGACCACCCTGTGTCGATAATTGGGTTGTCTTACATGTTGTTTCGCATCATTCACTTGGTCGTCGAGGCACCTAGCCTTGGTGCGTATCGTATCAGTCTTGCCGCCTACCTATCATACGTTCTGGCATTCTGGACCCTTATTTCAGGCCCAATCCAACGCTACGACGATTTCGCGCGGGGCTTGTCATCCGTCGGTAGACCCGAACCGGACGAGCTTCTTTCAAGCTCCCATCGCATGGTCAACGGGCTGATCAAAGCGTTTCTTATCGCGCCTGTATTCCTCAAGGCATCGGACATCGGTTTAGTGACCAGAGATGACGCGGACGTCATCGATTTTGCCATCGTGTTCTACGCCTACCCGATCTATCTCTATCTAAATTTCTCTGGCTATACGGACGTGGTGATTGCGCTGACAAGGCTGTGCGGCGTCAATACCTTGCCGGAGAATTTCAACCGCCCCTACCTGGCGCGAAACATTCAGGATTTTTGGAAGCGATGGCACATGTCCTTCGGCGTCTGGATCACGTCGTACATCTTTACGCCGCTGACGAAATGGCTGCTCACCCGCGGCGATATAAAACATCATGGCCCGCTGACGGCCCTTTCAGTGATGGTGACCTTCTTGATCGTTGGCGCCTGGCATGGTGCCACCACGAACTTCCTGGTTTTCGGTTTGCTGCACGGCGCCGCGGTGATGGCTGCCGCACTTTACGGTCTTGGGCTGAAGAAGGCCCTCGGTAAGACCGGCCGCAACGCCTTCGAGGCAAAGCCGTGGGTTCGGGGGCTGGCGGTGGTACTCTGCTTCCACTATGTTTGCGCAACCCTAGCCTTAATCCCCAATCAGATTTCTGATATTGTCGGAGCGCTTGGGAAATTCCTTGCCTGATGGAGGGATATAGATGAGTAAAATATTCGGTTTCGTCCCGGCCCGCATGGGCGCTAGCCGGTTTCCCGGCAAGCCGCTTCATCCGATCTTAGGCCGGCCAATGCTTGAGCACGTGTTCGAGCGCGCCCGCATGTTTGAGAGATGGGATCTTCTGTCTATCTGCACCTGTGACGAGGAAATAAACGATTGGGCAAATTCCAAGGGGTATCCCGTGATCATGACCTCTGATACCCACACCCGTGCCCTCGACCGGGTTGCGGAAGCGGCGGAAAAATGCGGTCAGACGGTCGGCGATGATGATATCGTACTCAATGTCCAGGGTGACGAACCGATGATGCGGCCGGATATGATAGCCACCACCATCAAGCCCATGGAAGCCCGGCCGGAGGTGCGCGGCACCATGCTAGCTATGGATATCATCGATGAGGAACAGTACGAAAATCGGGATATCCTGAAGATCATTCACGATCTGGATGGCCGGGTTCTGTACACGTCACGCCGTCCCATACCCTATTGCAAGCCGGGACAATTTTCCCGTGAACTAGAAGCCAAGCGGATTTACGGCATCTTCGGGTTCCGTTGGGATTTCCTAAAATACTTTACCAGCCTTGAGGAGAGCCCGCTGGAAATTAAGGAGGCCTGTGATTCCAATCGCTTGTACGACAATGGCCAGCATCAGCACATCGCGCCCTATCCCTTCATGCCGAGTTACTCCGTTGACAGCCCAAGCGATATAGTCAAGGTGGAAGAGAACATGAAGACGGATTCCTTGTGGGGAGCTTATTGAATTGAGTCTCTCCGGCAAAAAGGCGCTGGTCACCGGTGGCACCCGCGGCATTGGCGCAGCTATTGCCAGCAAGCTTCTCGACCACGGTGCGGAGGTAGCCGTCACCGGGACCGCAGCGGATGGCATCGGCCCTGATGGAACCGGTTATGAGGTCATCGATTTCGCGGATGAGGCGGCAACAGGCGTATTTGCCAGAAAAATCGCTGGCATGAATTTGGACATCCTGGTCAACAACGCCGGCATCAACAAGATCAGCCCATTCGTCGATATCGATCCCGGAGATTTCGCTCGAATTCAGCAGGTCAACGTCAATGCGCCGTTTCGGCTCTGCCAGGCCGTAGTACTGGGAATGAAGGCCAAACAGGCGGGTAAGATTGTCAACATTTGTTCCGTATGGGGCAAGATCGCGAAAGCACAGCGGGGCTCCTACGCGACCTCGAAGTTTGGCTTGGACGGCATGACCGCGGCGCTTGCAGCAGAAGTGGCCGAGTACGGCATTCTTGCCAACAGCGTAGCGCCCGGTTTCATCGATACGGAATTGACGCGGAGCGTTCTTGGCGAGGCCGGCGCGGTGGAATTGGCGGGCACGGGCGCCGCGGTGCTAGTTATCTCCCAGGATTTGGAGGAATTGTTTGAAGTTTGTTATACAAAAAATATTAACATTAAGTGAATTTGCAGATTTGAATGGATTGG